>SKMT01000333.1 GCA_007120915.1 Myxococcales bacterium
CACCAGTGGTACTTCTCGGGCCCCGCGCGCCGACCGAGACCGCAGCCGCACCGACCGCGACCGTCGCGCTGACCGCCGGCGTCACGATCGGCAGGACCGCCATAGTGCCCAGGGCGACTACTACTACGACGATTACTACTACGAGGACTACTACTACGACGATTACTACCACGACGATTACTACTACGAGGAGGAATACCGCGCCGAAGGTTCCTATCGGCAGGATCGATCCTCCCGTAGCAGCGCCGAACAGCGCGCCGATCGTCGGCGGGACCGAAGCCGAAGCACCACGAGCACGACTACGTCCACGACCACGGATGCTCGCTCGAGCAGCTCCGCAACGACCATGGACATCGAACACTACGTGACCGCCGGAATTGGCAGCGGTGCACTGGCCGCTCCGGGGATTGCCTCTCCGCAGATCGCCTCCGGGATGGACCTGAACATCGGCGCCGGTGTGCGCGGTGACCTGTTCGCCGGTGAATTCGGCATGGGCGGCGGGATGTACGGGCTGACCGGAGATTACTCCGGGAACAACGCCGGGTTGGTGAACATGACCGCCGACCTGCGGTTCCAGCCCGCCTTCGGGATCTTCGAACCCTCCGCGGTGCTCGGGATCGGCGGCCACGTGTTGACCGCCGGCACCCAGGGCACCGGCGCGGAAGCCACCGTGGGTGGCTCGGTGCGCTTCGGGCTGGGGCTGGACCTGCGGTTCGACAACTGGGCGCTGAGTGGTCGGTACGTGCACAGCCGGTATGGGCTGCTTCCGGAGTGGGATTCGGAGCTGCCGGGGTCGGCGGCCACCGATTCGCTGGGTGTGAATTTCAGTCTCTACTTCTAAGAACAACCAGCAGGGATGCTCGCGCTCCATTACACACAACTACCCGGTGGCCACGGGCGGTCTTCGTGACCCTCGATGGCCAGCCGGATGGGGGGCGCCATGTCGGTGTCGGCGGTCACGTCCAGTGAGTGGTGGCGGTGGGTGGCGGGATATTCGACCTCGACTTCGATAGTTGTGCCGGGGTCGATGGTGTGTGGTTCGTCTTCGACGATGATGGTCACCGGTTGGTCCTCGACGTCGTCGATGCCGACGCGCAGCAGGTCGTGGGTCAGCTCGATTTCGTACCATCGGTCGCGGTGTTGGACGCGGAAGGCGACGCGTTTGAGCCGGTCGGGCAGGTGGGGATAAAATGCCAGCCCCCGTTCGGAGAGTTTCAGCCCCGCGTAGTGGCGTTTGACGATGTCCAGGGTACCGGCCATCGCGCCGAGGTGGATGCCCTCGGGGGTGGTGCCTCCCTGGACGTCGCAGACGTCGCTTTCGAGGGCGGCCAGAAACAGCCGGGCGCCCTCTTCGCAGTTGTAGCGGTGGACCACGGAGGTGTAGACCACGCGGCTTAGCGTGGACCCGTGGGAGGTGCGGGCGCGGTAGTAGCGCACGTTTCGCAGCACCGCCTCTTCGTCAAAATCGTAGCCGAGCCGGCCGATGAGATCTTCGAGCTCTTCGACGCGGAACAGATAAAAGAGCATCGTCACATCGGCCTGTTTCGAGGCTTTGTAGCGGTCCGGCGTGTCGTCCTCGGCTTTCAGGATTCGGTCGAGCCGCTCGATGTCGTCGTCGTATTTTTCGCGGTAGTGCTGCCAGTCGAACTCCTCGAGTTCGTCGTAGCCCTCGAACTGGCTGAGCACACCGTCGTGGAAGACCAGCTTCATACGCCGGGTGATGTGCTGCCAGCGCTGGATGTCGGCGTCGTCGATGTCGAGCTTGTCGCGAAGCTCGCCGGCGCGTCGGTTCGACATCAGATCGAGCAGATCCATCGCCCGCAGCAGACACCACACGGCGGTGACGTTGGTGTAGGTGTTGTTCGACAGCCCGCCGGAGTCGGCGTCGGGGTATTTTTCGTGATACTCGTCGGGGCCCATCACCCCGTGGATCTCGTAGCGGTCTTCATCCTGGTTGTACTCGGCGATGCTGGACCAGAATTTGGCGATTTCGAGCACCAGTTCGGCGCCGTACTCCTCGATGAACGCCCGGTCGCCGGTGGCCTGCCAGTAGGTCCAGACGTTGTAGACGATCGCGGCGTTGATGTGGCGCTGAAGATTGGAATAGTCCGGGTCCCATTCGCCGGACATGGGGTTGAGGTGAAGTTCCTGAGTGACTTCTCGGCCGTCGGCGCCGCTTTGCCAGGGGAAGCAGGCGCCGCGGCAGCCGGTCTGGCGTGCAATTTTGCGGGCGGCGTCGAGCCGAAAATATCGGTAGAGGATGGTGGAGCGGGCCACTGAAGGGAGCCGAAGCACGTAGAAGGGCAGGATGAACAGCTCGTCCCAGAAGATGTGGCCGCGGTAGGCCTCGCCGTGAAGCCCGCGGGCGGGGATGCCGACGTCGCGCCCGGCGGTGTTGGGCGAGGCGGTCTGGAGCAGATGGAAGATGTGCAGTCGCAGCACCAGTTGGTCGTGGTCGGGCCCTTCGACGCTTTCAGCGGTGTCGACGTCGATGTCACAGCGGTACCAGAGCCTGTGCCAGGCGGCGCTGTGGCTTGTGAGCAACTGCTCGAAGTTCGCAGCATCATCGACGGCGACGCGGGCGGTCTTGGAGTAGTCGCCGATGCCGCGGTCGCGGGTGGTAAACTGGGCGACCACTTTCTCGACGACCAGCTTCTGACCCTCGGCGGCATCGACGGTGATAACTTCGGAGATTCTTTCGGGGTGGTCGGTGATAATCCGGCGGTGCAGGTCTTGTCGGTCGACGCCGAACAACCGGGTGCGGGCAGCCTGGGCCATCTCGATGTGCGACTGATTGGTGCGCACCTCCAGGTAGATGCCCTCGGGGGCGACGGTTCCGCAGTCGAGTACCTTCAGATGCTTGTCTTCGAGCTGGCGGTAGCGCGCAACGTTGTCGTTGACCACAGACCCGTCGATGCCGGACTGAATTTCGATTCGGCCCGACCAGTCTTCGGGGGTGAGTTGCCACTGGATGGCGGCGAGGTGGTGGTGCTCCATGTGCACAATGCGACGGCTGTGGATGGAGGTGGTGCGCCCCTGGTCGTCGCGCACCCGGAATGTGCGGTGCAGCACCCCATTGCGCAGGTCCAGATCCTGGGTGTAGTCGAGCAGCTCCATCTGCCGAAGATTGAGCCACCGGCCGCCTTCGGGGCGAAACGTCAGCCAC
>SKMT01000701.1 GCA_007120915.1 Myxococcales bacterium
AGATCAGCCGGGCTTCGTCGACCAGTTCGCCCAGCTTTTCACCCAGACCTATGGCGAACTGGTCGAGTTGACCGCACTACCGGTGGATCAACTCGACGACACCGACGAATCTTTCGCCGCCATTATTGCCATCAATCCCACCGAATCACTGGGGGAACAGCGGCTGGAGGCGCTGGACCGGCATCTGTCCTCCGGCACCAGCCTGGGCTGGTTTCAAAACGGTGCGGTCATTGACGAAGAGCGCCACCGTGCGTTGTTCGACGAAGCGGTCCAGCAGGGCCACCGACAACCGCCGGTGACCCCTCGAGTTGCCGTGGACACCGATCTGGTCGACTACTTCGCGAGCCTGGGTGTTCAACTTCAGCCCGACGTCGTCATCGATCGGCACCTGGCGGTGTCTCACGGTGTTGTTCCCACCAGTCGCGGGCCGGTGCCCGTGGAACATCCGGCGCTATTCCCCATCACCGATATTGCCCATGAACTGCCCTTCGCCGGGCACTTCTCCACGCTCTTTATCCCGGCGCCGGCACCGGTGAATGTCGACGCTGGCGCCCTGTCCGACGACGTCGCGGTCTACGATGTGTTGACCACCCCCGAAAGCTCGGTGAGGCTCAACGCAGTTCCCCCGCGGTTGCTGTATGACGAGCTGCTCACGGAGTTCGACGGCGAGCAGAAGGGCGCACACACCATCGCCGTGGCAGCCGACGGACCGCTGGGCCTCAGTGGCACAGATGTCGAAGATGCTCGCCTTCTGGTGGTGGGAAGCGGCGAGTTCATCGGTGAAATCCCGGAGGTGGGCTACGGTGGCGAGTTGGCAGCGCTGGGCATCCAGTTTTTCCTCAACAGCGTCGAATGGCTCGCCCAGCACGACGATCTGGCCCACATCCGCGGCAAGTCGATGCCCCCGCTGGTCGCCGATGTTCCCTCGTCGGCACAGCGCACCATCCAGTTTATCAACATCGCCGTGGTTCCGGCGCTCTTTTTGTGCATCGGGTTCTGGATGATGATCCGACGCCGTCGGCGCAAGGACGAGCTGTCAACCTCCTGAGCCCCAACCCGCCCCAACACCTAACACCCAACACCCAACACCCAACACCCAACATGTAACACCCAACCCCCGCCTTTCCGCCCCTTGCGCCACCTGCACAGACCGCCTACACTGGCGACAGTAGTCGTACATGAGCCTGATTTGTGGGGTTGTTCGCCACCCTGGTGTGTGCCGTATCCAGTAGGCGACCAGCAGTATAGGTTCAGGGTTTATTCGCACCGCGCTGAACGGCGCGTCGAGCATCCTGGGCGTAGCTGTCGTATGTCGGGGTAGTGTCGCGGTCCCACCATCCGTCTATTGGTCGTTGTTCGCTCGAAGCGCTGCTTCAGTGCGGTTTCATCCACCGCACCCGGCCCACGAGGGCCGGAAGGGAGAACGACCGCCATGGGTGACGACACCACCCCACACGGCGAGATCGACGGCGACGACAGAACACTCTGTGAAGAGACCGCCGCCGAACTCGTCGACCGTTACCACGATCTGGTCTACAACATCGCCCATCACCTCCATGAGAACCTGCCCACGCGGGTGCCCATCGAAGACATGGTCGGCTGGGGGATCACCGGCCTGCTGGAGGCCTACAAACGGTTTGACCAAACCCAGCAGAGCCGTTTTGCCACCTATGCGTACTACCGGGTGCGCGGAGCGATTCTGGACGGCTGCCCGGAGCCGATGGTCAGGCTCGACAAGCGGGCCCTCGAAATCGGTTGCAACGAAGTGCTGCACAGCTACGGGCACATCGTGCAGAACCACCACGCTCAGGGCACGATAGAGGACCGACTGTCGATGCTCAGCGAAACCAGCGGCACGTTGATGATGGTCTACGTGCTCAGCGAGTCGCCGTCGACGGCGATGCGCAACGAAGGAGCGCCGCAGAACAAGCGGTTGCGTCGCATCCAGAACGCGCAGACCACCCGCGACGCGGTCCAACGCCTCGATGACAACGAACGGACCATCATCGAGGGGTTGTATTTCGACAAGCGAACACTCAGCGACATCGCCGACGAACTCGGTCTGTCCACCTCCTGGACCTGTCGGTTGCATACCCGGGCGCTTCGGAAGCTGCGCAAGGTGATCGAAGATGACGACGACTTCGCCGACCTGCGCCATGCGCTTCCGGTGTGAATGGGCTGGGCGCTGGGGGCTGGGGTTGGAGGTTGGGAGGTTCCACCACGGCAGTCCGATGGGCCAAGGCGCCATCGCTGTTCCAGTCGGGCGTTGGACTACACGCCCGAGAATGCTCAGGAGCCACGGTCGCACCGTCCGATAACCTCCGACTTCTGACGCCGATATCGTGATCACAGCCTGTCCGACCGTCTAAAGGCTCCCTGCGCGGTGGTTCAATGGGGGCTGGGGGCTGGGGGCTGGGCGCTTGGCGCTGGGGGCTGGGCGCTGGGTGCTGGGCGCTGGAGCCAAAAGACCGGAACGTTTACAACGGCAGGTGGGAGATTAGGATTGTTCCCATCCGGGAATCCCATTTTCAGCGAGGAGAGCGTTGATGAGCAAACCGAAGCCGGACCGCATTTATCTGTCTCCACCGGACATCGGGGAGGCGGAGCGCCGCTATGTCAAAGAGGCGTTTGACACCAACTGGATCGCCCCGCTGGGCCCGAACGTCGATGCCTTCGAAGAGGAGTTCTGCGATGTGGTGGGGGCAAAGCATGCCGCGGCATTGTCGTCGGGCACCGCGGCGCTGCACCTGGCGCTGCGGCTGGCCGGGGTCGGCGAGGGCGACGAGGTGGTGGTACCGACGTTGACCTTCGTCGCCAGTGCATCGCCAGCGGTGTATCTGAGGGCCGATCCGGTGTTTGTCGACAGCGAGCGCCGAAGCTGGAACATCGATCCCAATCTGGTCGAAGAGTTTTTCAAAAAACGTGCCGAAACCAACGATTTACCGAAAGCGCTGGTGGCGGTGCATCTGTACGGACAGTGTGCCGACATCGATGCTCTCGTAAAGCTGTGTAACCGCTATGAGGTCACACTGATCGAGGATGCCGCCGAGGCGCTCGGTGCAAGCTACCGGGGTGAGAGCCCGGGGGTTTTCGGGCGCTGTGGGATCTTTTCGTTCAACGGCAACAAGATTATCACGTCGTCGGGCGGAGGGATGCTGGTGTCCAATGACGAACAACTGATCGGCCAGGCGCGCAAGCTGGCGACCCAGGCGCGCGATCCGGCCCCGCACTACCAGCACTCCCAGTTGGGCTACAACTACCGGATGAGCAACGTCGTCGCCGGCATCGGCCGCGGCCAGTTGGAGTCGCTGACCGAGAAGGTGGAGGCAACGCGCGCAAACTTCGCGACCTACCGGGAAGCTCTCGCAGGTCTACCGGGCGTTCAGTTTATGCCGGAAGCCGAATGGGGCCGGCATACCCGGTGGCTCACCACGCTGACCATCGATGCTGACGAGGCGGGGGTGGACCGCGAACAGGTCCGAGAGGCGATGGTCGCCCAGAACATCGAAGCCCGGCCGGTGTGGAAGCCGATGCACCTGCAGCCGGTGTTCGAGGATGCGGAGGTCATCGGCGGATCGGTGGCCGCCGATCTATTCGAGCGGGGGTTGTGCCTGCCCTCCGGCTCCAGTCTGACTGACGAGCAGCAACAACGCGTCATCGACGTGTTCCGACAGGTTTTCGAAACCCGTTAGCCCAGAATCGATCCTTCACAGATCATCGATGACCTGCCTGCCCCATTGCCCACCGATGGGCCCCCCTGTGATCGCAGCAACCCATGCAGTGCCTCTGGTGTTTTTTAACTCCCCGAGTATGATTCCACGCAGTGACGAATATCTTCTGGGCGGCCCCTTCGCACAGGCCTGCGATGAACGACGAGACGGCAGCGGCGGCAAGCGGTAAATCCGGCCTCATCAGCGCACTTGGGCAGTGGATTGGCCTGATCGGTGCAAACCTGGTGCCCATCATCGGCGTGCTATTCTGGGGATGGGACGTGGGATTGCTGCTTCTGTATTACTGGCTCGAAAACGCCATTATCGGGATCTTCAACATCCCTCGTATCCTGGGCGCTTGCGCAAAACCCAAAGAGGACGGAGCAGAGGGGACGGTTCAATCCGTGAATCTGGGAGAGGCGACGCCGGTGATCGCCGCCGTGTTTTTCTTCTGTCACTACGGCGGATTCTTGTTCGCTCACGCAGTGGCCGTGATCACGCTGTGGATGGTCAGCCTCTCCGTAATCGACGGGGTGGAGGAGGGCCCAGAGCTGTTCGTGGAGATGGCCAGCGCCGTTTTCACGTTGGAGTTGTTGATTGGGCTGCCATTGCTGGTGTTGTTTCACGCCGCGCAGTTCCGCCGCGACGAATCGTATCGCCACCGCCACGCATTCGAGCAGATGAAGCGTCCCTATGCCCGGCTGATCGTACTACACCTCACGCTGGTTTTAGGTGCATTTCTGACGATTTTGATGGGGCACCCGCTGGCAATGTTGCTGTTGTTCGTGGTGCTAAAGATGATCGCCGACATTCATAAGGCTCGGTCGGCAAACGACAAACCACCTAACACCTAACACCTAACACCTAACACCCACCACCTAACACCCACCACCTGCTTTACAACGGGTTGTTGGGATTGCGCCGCTCCGGCATCCATTCGGACTTGTTGCGGGTCATCCGCAGGTGCCGGTGCAATCGCCGGCGGGTATGCGCCGGGTCAATCACGGCGTCGATGTAGCCGCGTTCGGCGGCGATGTCGGGGTTGAGGAACTTGTCCTCGTACTCGTCGACCAGCTCTTGCGTGCGCTCTTCGGGGTCGTCGGCCGCCGCAATCTCCTTGCGGTTGAGCACTTCGACTGCCCCCTGAGCGCCCATCACGGCGATTTCGGCGCTGGGCCAGGCCAGGTTGATATCTCCACCGACGTGCTTGGAGCTCATCACGATGTAGGCGCCGCCGTAGGACTTGCGCAGAATCACCGACAGCTTCGGCACCGTCGCCTCGCAGTAGGCGTACAGCAGCTTGGCGCCGTGGTCGATCACACCGCCGTGCTCCTGTTTGGAGCCAGGCATAAAGCCGGGCACGTCCACCAGGCTGACGATGGGGATGCCGTAGGCGTTGCAGGTTCGGATAAACCGCGCCCCTTTTCGGCTGGCGTCGATATCGAGCACGCCGGCTCTCATCTTCGGCTGGTTGCCCACGATGCCGATGACGTGTCCGCCGAGCCGACCGAAACCGACGACGATGTTTTTCGCCCAGCCCGGCTGGACCTCAAAGAAGGTATCGTTGTCGACCAGCAGGTCGATGACATCGCAGATGTCGTAGGGCTTGCGCGTGCTGTCGGGTACGATCTCGCCGAAGCTCTCTTCGATGCGCTCCGGGTCGTCGCCGGTGTCGACGAAGGGCGGGTCTTCGCGGTGGTTCGACGGCAGGTAGCTGAGCAGTTGGCGCACCTTGTTCAGCGCCTCCACATCGTTGTCCCAGACAAAGTGGCTGACACCGCTTTTCTTGGCGTGTGTCTTCGCCCCGCCCAGGTTTTCGACGGTGATATCCTCGTGCATCACCTTTTTGACCACCCGGGGGCCGGTCAGAAACATAAAGCTCGAATCTTCGACCATGCCCACGAAGTCGGTCAGCGCCGGAGAGTAGACCGCGCCGCCGGCGCAGGGCCCGGCGATCAGACTGATCTGGGGGATAACCCCGGAGGCTTTGACGTTGCGCCGAAAGATCTCGCCGTAGCCACCCAGCGCGTTCACACCCTCCTGGATGCGTGCGCCGCCGGAGTCGTTGATCGCCACGAAAGGCGCGCCGGCGCGCAGTGCCAGGTCCTGGAGCCGGGCGATTTTTTTGGCGTGCGCTTCGCCGAGGCTGCCGCCCATGACGGTGCGGTCCTGGCTGAAGGCATATACCGGCCGGCCGTCGACCAGACCACAGGCGGTGACCACGCCGTCGCCGGCGACGCGCTTCTCTTCGAGACCGAAGTCGTTGCAGCGGTGGGCGACATCGCCACCGATCTCGTCCATCGTCCCTTCGTCGAACAACTGTTCGAGCCGGTCATAGGCCACGCTCTGCTTTCGGCCGGCTTCGATCAGCCGCGCCTCGCGCGCCTTCACCTTATCGACCTGGGGGTCGCCCGGCGATTTCTTCGACGTGGAGCTGCGCCCTGCAGTTCGAGTCGGCGTCGAGACGGTGCTCGATTCGATTTCGCTCGGTTCGGTGTGGTCTTCTCTGAGATCAGTCATCTCGTCTCTCCGTGTTGGTCGCGACTCGCCACCTTCGTAGCGAGTTCTGGCGTTACACTCAACGTTCAGCCAAAAGTTTGAAAGTTAGCAATACTCAAAATGTCCAGGATCGGGGTTCGTCATCATCATCAGCAACTCGCCGTGGGCGGTGGCCCAACAGCTCGGCGACGATGGCACGGGCGTCGCCGTTGACCGGGTGCGCCCGGCCGTTCTTACCGTTTGCGTGACCATTGGTATGGCCATTTTTCGCGGCAGCAGCGTGGCCATTTTGACCGTTGGTCGCTGTCGCCTCGCCACGGATAGCTTTGAGGTGCTTCGGTGTGGGCTTCGATCGATCCAGCCGGGCGACCGCCAGTGCAAACCCGGCGGCCACCTCCACCTCAACGACCAGTTCGCCACCGCCGAGTGCATCGAGCGCCTCGATGGCGCAACCGCTCAGCGTCACTGCTGCCTGGAAGTGGGTGTCGTCACCGGTAATGTCGGTGACCACAATCTCGTGGGTGCTCAACTGAAGGCCCACACCCAGCGCCTTCGAAACCGCTTCTTTGGCGGTCCACAACGCCGTGAGCAATGTCGGCTCTGTGGGTGTGCTCGCCGAAGCGAACACCTGCTCAAGCCGCCGTTCGCCCTCGGTGAAGTAGGACTGGGCGAAGCTGTCGCTGCGCGGCTCGATGCGCTCCAGATCCACGCCGATATGCTCGTCGCGGTCGGGAATGGTCACCGAAGCGACGGCGATTCCGTTCGAGTGGGTCAGCGCCAGGTCGGGAAGGGGCAGGATTGAGATCTCGAAGTCATCGGTCTCAACAACCGCCGAGGGCTTGCCGGCCTGGGATTTGGTGACGTGGATGTCGTCGAGAGCCACCGATTTCCCGAAGAAGTCCCGGAAGTAACGGCTGACGACGCGTCGGGCGGCCACCCGGGCGGCGAGCCATTCGCCGCGGCGGTCTTCGCTTCGAATCCGGTCGAAGGCTCGTCGCTCCTCATCGGAGAGCATTCCCACCGGGTCGAGGTTGCGCTTCGCAACCAGCGTTTTTGCCTCCGGCGCTGACAGCCGCTCCTGGATGTGGCGAAGCGGTGCAAAGGAGTCGAACCGGTTTTCGTCGCGCAGCTTCTGATGGCCGATCAGCTCCACCTTTTCGAGCCACTGGAGCAGATCGCCGTCGGCGCTTCGGATCTCGACGTCAAAGGCGATGGCGTGCTCCGAGGCGTCGGCCCGGCGCTTGCACCGGATGCAGACCTGCTCGCCCGGTCGGGCGCGGCGAAACTGCACGGCCCGGCCCATTTTGTAGGGCAGGTAACTGAGTCCGTTTTCGATCATGCCCCACAGCCCGGCGGTCTGAAGCGCCATCTCCCGGACCAGCGGATCGGTCAGAAACCCGCCGCTTCGCGTCGAATCCACAAGCTGTGCGCCCGGGACTCGCCCGTAGCCGACGACGAAATCGTCGGAGAGAACGGGGACATCTTCGAGCACCTGGAACGAGCCGGTGTGGAAGAACCGCCGGTAGATCTGTGCCCGGCCCGGCCCTCGCTTCAACTCGTCGACAGCGTCGATAGCGAAGCTGCGCGTCGGCACCGCTTTCTGGTGGGTACCGCAGACTACTTCCGCCCGGAAATGCTCCTTGCGAAGCTCGCGCCCCGTCTTCGAGACCCGGTGTGACTCCACGACTACATCCACCGTGGTCTCGTCACCGTCGCCGCCGACAATCCGTGCCGTTGCGGTAAGCCGGATCGGGTCGCCGTGGTGCAGTTTGATCGCCCGTTCGAAGCTCGCGTCGCGCACTTCCACAGCGGGTCGGCCCACCAGAAGTTGGGCAGCATCGGCCATCAACTCGTAGCCCATCACTCCGGGCAGAATCGCCGTGCCCTCGTAGACATGGTCGTCGATAAACCGGTCGTGGCCCGGGTCGAAGGTGCGTTCGACGACGATGTGCTCGTCGCTGTTTTCGGCCACCGACTCCACCAGCGCCAGGTCATCGACCTGTCGGGTGTCCAATTCGGGGACATCCGGGGCTTCGACCACCAGATCTGCGCCCATCTCGCCGAGTTCACCGGCGACCATCGCTTCGCCGGTCAGACCGTCTTCGAGCGCCTGGCCGACCATGGCAGCGCCGATGTCACAGGGAAGAAACTCAACGCCTCGCGCTTCCAGAATCGTCTCCATCGACCCGGCGGTGGCCATGCCGACGTCGCCCCAGGCCGTCCAGTCGATCGACAGCGCTCGGGTGTTCCCGTCGGCGTTGATGGAAGCTACCAGCTTTGAGAGCACTTCGTTGGCGGCGCTGTAGTCGGTCTGGCCTTCGTTGCCGAACCGGCCGGCGACGCTGGAGAAGACCACGAAGAAGTCGGGGTCATACCCGCGCAGACCTTCCCACAGGTACAATCCGCCAAGCGCCTTTCCGCGAAAGACTTTGTCGAACCCGGTGGCGTCTTTGTCGACGACATACTTGCTCTCTTCGACGCCAGCGCCGTGGATGACGCCGGTGACGTCGCCGAAGCGCGCTTCCACGTCGACGAAAAGCTGTCGGACACCGTGCTCGTCGGAAACATCGCAGGAGAAGTACTCCACGTCGGCGCCGGCATCGCGCATCCGCTGGATGTTTCGAGCCACGATGCGCTGGGACTTCAGCGGCCACATCGCATCGCGGACTTTCACCGGCGTCACTCGTTCGCCTTCGGCCTCCAGCTTCTGTCGGATGCGCTGTTTTTCCTCGTTCATGTTCACCGACAGCGGGTCGGGATGGGTCAACTCACTGCGACCGACCAGCGCCAGGCTGCAACCGTAGCGTTCCGCCAGGTCCACGCAGATCTCGGCGCTGATTCCCTTCGCTCCGCCGGTGACGATGATCACCGAGTCTTCGCCGGGGGCGAAACTGCCGCGGTCTGCTTCGTCGACCACGTCTTCGAACTTCTGGAACACCGGCTGGTAACGCACACCGTCGACAATACCGACCTCCGGGGTGTTGGTGTCGCTGAACAATTCGGTCAAGATCTGTGCGCCCAGCGTCGGGTACAGGCCGGTGCGCACGGTGTCGACGACGCGAACGTCGGCGTCGCTCCATTCATGACACAGCGCCTTGGTAAAGCCGCCGACACCACCGGAAACCGGCGCTGCATCGTCGTCTTCACCAAAGCCCAGCGTGCCGCCCTGGCCGGTGACGCTCAGAAAGAACGTCTCGTCGGCGGGCTGACCACCGGGCCGGTGCTGAGCAAATGCCCGCGCCAGCTCGAAGGTGCTTCGAACCGCTTCGTACACTCCATCGGCATTGGCCTCGGCGGGGAAGCCGAGCAGATTGATCACCCCGTCGACGCCTCCGAATTCCTCGAAGTCCGCCTGCAGGCGATCTTTGTCCAGCGGCCCGCCCGTGGCGTCCAACACGAAGACTTCGGCGCCGGCCGCTTTGGCAGTGCGACGCAGCAGTTGCGCCATCTCGTCGGCGTGATACCGGCTTGCGATCACGACGCGTTTGCCGTCGAGTCGCTCACGAAGCCCGGCGGTATCCGCCGTCGCCGCGGTGTGCGGACGCACGGCCACCGGCTGGAACTCGAAGGGATTGAGCACCGGCTCTTCGATCTCGACGCCACCACCGGGGGGCTGATCTTCGGGCTGGCCCCGACGCAGCCTCAGCGTGCGGTCTTCCACCGACAGCTCCGGATATTCGAAGCTGCTGACCCGGCCGAGCCACCCACCGTAGGCGGCGGCGTCGAACAGTCGATCTTCGCTTCGCGCCCGGAACCGGAACAGCGCCAACGCAAGCTGGCTGCCGAATCCGGCGGCAAGCCGCAGCGCGTAGTCCGCGTCGTATTCGCCACCTTTGCTCAGCCGCAGATCGCCCAGGTTCGGGTCCGGCTGCTCGAAGTTCGCGATCGGTGGCACCTCTTCGTGCTGCAGCACTTTCATCGCCAGCACGTCCTCGATGCCCGCTCCCATCGCGTGGCCGGTAAAGCCCTTGGTGTTGGCGATGACCACGTCGTTCGCTTTCTGACCGAAGGCGGTGCGAAGCGCCGAAATCTCGGCATCGGCGCTGCCACCACGGGCGGGGGTGTAGGTCTCGTGGGAGATGAACACCGTTCGGTCGGCGATGTCGTCGCGGCGGATGTCGAACTGCGACTCCGCACGTGTGATCATCTCGTCGACCTCGCCGGCGATATGATCCACGTCCAGCCGCGTCGGGTGGAACCCGCTGTTGACGAACTGGGTGGTCAGCACATCGGCGATCGGTTCGATGCCGCGCTGTTCGGGGAGACCGCTCTCCTCGACGATCAGGCTCAGCGCACCCATGCCGATGATCATCCCGTGGCGGCGCCGGTCGAAGGGAAGCGCCGCTTTCGTCACGTCCTCTTCGGTCGTCGCCGCGCCGGTGGCCAGAAATCCAGCGCCGACCCACTCCATCATCGCATCGCCGCTGGCCTCGTCGGCCGACAGGATGATCACCCGCTTGCAGCGGCCGGTGCGAATCCAGTCATGCGCAAGGCCAATGGCCGTGGTCGTCGACGCACAGGCGTTGTTGATCTTCGTGTTCGGCCCACGGGCTCCGACATACTCGGCGAACCGGGAGTTGGCGATACCAAGAATCTTCAACAAAAACCGGTGGTTAAACCCGTAGTCATCGCCCTCTTCGAAGCGCTTGTTCAGCTCCTCGACCAGCGCGTCCTGGCCGGCAAAGGCGGTCGCAAAAATAACACCCGTCTCATCGCCGACCTCTTCGGGCAACGTCCAGCCGGTGGTCACCTTCTTGCCGGTCGTCGTCTCCCGATAGCGCGGAATCAGCGGAAGCCCCGCATCCCGAAGCGCCTCCAGCCCCGCCGCAAAGGCAAGCTGGCTGGTCCGATCCAGCGCGTCGATCAGCCGCTTGGAAATACCCCAGTCCGACAGATCGAACTCTCCGCCCTGGCCGGCGAGCTTGATCACCTCTTCGGTTTCCGTGACCTCCACCAGTTCACCACCACCATCTTCATGCTTCTGAAGTCGGGTGATCTTCTTGTCGACAATCGCCTCTTTGAGCTCTTCGGTAAGCTTGTCGATGAAGTTGTTGCCCTCCAGAAGCTGTTCGACCGAATCATCGGCGAACAACTCCTCAGTACCGGGAAGCCCCACCGCACAACCGCTGATCACCGCTTCGGCTTCCACGTCGTGCTGGGTGATCGAATCGGGCCGGTGGTCCTCGTCGGCGGGCTCACCACCATCGGCGTATTTCGCCGGAGAGGTGCGGTTTGCCGTCTGCGTCGGCTCGTTGTGGGCGATCTCAGAGGTTGCATGACCGGCCCCTCCGCCGCTTCGCGGCACCTCCCCAGCGAATCTGGGGAGGGAAGCCGTGCTCGTTTCTACTGCCGTGGTTTTCGCTGCGCCTGCATCTGCCGCCGCCGTCATCTGCGACCCGGCACTGCCTCCGGAAACCCCCGTGTCCAACCCTTGATGCTTTTCTCTGGTTTTTCCTTGGCGCTCTTGGCGTCTTGGCGGTTCCA
>SKMT01000680.1 GCA_007120915.1 Myxococcales bacterium
CCGAGGTCGAAATCGAGGTCGAGCCCGAGGTCGAAATCGAGGTCGAGCCCGAGGTCGAAATCGAGGTCGAGCCGGAGGTCGAAGTCTAACCAGCCGGAGATTTTTACTGTCTCCGCTCTTCTGGTATTCTCGCGGCGAGTTACCCAGTTTTTGCCCGGAGTCTCGGCCGGGCCGGCCCGGTGGTCGGGCCTGTGGCCGACGAATTTCAATGTCAGCGAGGTTTTAGATGCGACATCTGCCCATCCCTTCTCTGTTCGTTTTCGCGCTCGCGTGCTTGATCGCCGCCTGCGGCGGTGAGGATCCGCTTGAGAGCGACATCTACGCCTATCCCGGCGACTCCGATGCCGACGGCGGTACCGTCATCAGCGACGACATCGACCGGGTGGTCGTCGACCCTCACAACTTCGAGCTGGAATATCGCTTCGATATTCACCCCCGCAACGCCGACGCCGAATGCCGCATCCAGGACGACGAGTGGTTCGACTGCGACTCCCCCTTCGTGCTGGAGCCCGACAGCGAAGAACATACCGTCGAGGAGGGATACCTGCGCTTCGAAGTCCGCGCCGCACGAGGAAGCGGCGACGACCGCGAAGAAGGCTCAGCAGATCTGGTCGAAACACTGGTGCTCTTTGACTTCGACTTCTGGCTGTCCGATGTCGACGCCTTCGCCGACGCCGACGACGATCACGACTTCGGATTTCCCGACGAATACGAAGCCACCTGCAATCGCAACGCCGACTACGACGGCGACTACGCTCCCCACGATTACGTCCCAGACGACTGCGATATCAGTTGCACCTGGACCGCCGATGAGCTCGACGGCGACGTAGAAGCAGACTGCTCCGTCGATGATTCCTTCGATCTCGAATTTCCCGATGACGAACTCGACTATGCCTTCCTCGAAATCGATGCCTGCGCCACCGACTTCGGCGGCGGCCAGGACGACGAACACTGCAAAGAGGCCAAGTCCTACCTGTTCTACCCCTCCCCCAAAGAATGGACGCAGATCGACGCTGGCGACGCCCATGTCTGTGGCATCCTCGAAGACGACAGCCTCTGGTGCTGGGGCCGCAACGCCTCCGGCCAACTCGGCACCGGCGACACCTCCTCCTCGGACCTCGCCGTCGAAATCGGCGACGACATCAGTGGCTGGGACACCGTCTCCGCAGGCTACAACCACACCTGTGCGATCAGCGACGACGAATCGCTGTACTGCTGGGGCTCGAACTCCGACGATCAACTCGGCAATCCCTCCCTCGGTGACTCAAACGAACCGGAGCTGATCGACGACGGGCACAACTGGAAGGCCGTCTCCGCCGGCGATGGACACACCTGCGCGATCAACTTCGCCGAAGAACTGTACTGCTGGGGTGATGGCAACGACGGCCAGCTCGGCACCGGCGACGGCGCCAGCTACGACGAGCCCGAGCGTGTGGAAGGCAACAACTGGATCGATATCGCCGCCGGCGACGAACACACCTGTGGCATTCGCGTGCGCAGCGACGGAGTCGCCCGCGGGTTTTGCTGGGGCAACGGCGATCGCGGACGGCTGGGCAACTCCCAGGACACCGGTCAAGTCGACAACCCCGAGGAAACGGACATCACGTCCTCGCTCGAATTCCAGCAGAGCACGCTGACCGTCGGCGATGAACATTCCTGCGCCGTCATTGCCGATGACGCTCACTGCTGGGGTCGCGGCCGCAACGGACGACTCGGTCACGGCTCCGAAGACGGACGTCTCTTCCCCGACCGTATCGACGGTTCCGGCGGCTACTCTGCGCTGGCTGCCGGGCTCGATCATACCTGTGGCATCGACGGCGACGACGCCGTCCGCTGCTGGGGCGGCAACCGCGACGGGCAACTCGGTGACGGCTCCGACGACGACTCCAACACCCCCGTCGAGGTCATCGTCCCCGACGACGAACCCTTCGCAGACATCACCGTCGGCGAAGACTTCAGTTGCGGTGTCGACGTCCACGGCGTCGCCTACTGCTGGGGCCTCGGCGAAGACGGCCGGCTTGGCACCGGCGACTCCAGCGCCGTAGACACGGCCACCGAAATCGTCTGGCCCCAGGGCCGGCTGGTACCCCAGCCGCAAGACGATCTGCACACCGACGACGAGTAACGCCAACCCGGGTGCGGTTCACCCGCCCCCGGCATACCCTCCTACTCTACACTATCGCCACGGACCACGTGCTCCTCGCCGGCGTCCTCCGCCGCCATCGTGCCCCCGTCGATGTTGATGCACTCCTCAAACCCCTCACGCTCAAAAATCTCGCACGCCTGAGCGCTCCGGCCCCCGGACCGACAGATCACCGCCGTTTGCCGATCATCTTCCTGCGGCAACTCACCGCGCCGAATCTTCGACAGCGGAAAAAACTCCGCTCCCTTCACATGCACCTCTTCGTACTCATCGGCCTCCCGCACGTCGATGAGCCGAACGTCTTCCTCATCACGGCGCTGAACAAACTCTTCAAAGCTGATCTCTTTCATCGTCGTTTCTCCGATCATAATGTGGTTGGTTAGCTCATCACTCGAACGTCTTTCTCCCCGCCCTGGCATCGATCTCATCGTCGCCTACAACCATTGCGGTTTCAAACGCCTCAGAAGCGGCAACATTGTCGGATTTCCCGGTTCCAATTTCCGACTGGGCGCGGCTCTTCTGCGACGACGCCGCACGAAACGCGGAACGCGAATCGCTGGAGTATCGAGTCGCAGAACGCTGGGGCACGGAGCGCGAAGCACTGAGGCGCTGAGTCGCGGAGCCCGGAGGCGCGGGACGCGAAAGCGGAACGCTGATCGCAGAAGCGAAACGCTGACCGCGAAAACTAAACGCGACACGCTGAAAAGGTCGCGAAGATGAAGCGAAACCGCGAAGTTGTGGTGGCCTGCGATCCCAGAGGTGCTCATCCACCGCAACGGGCACCAGACGGGATAATCCACCGCGACGTGTACCAGACGGGATAGACGACCATCAGCGACAGACCGAATGAACCAATCGTATGCCGGGCAATAACGCAAACGAAGCAGTTCCACACCAGGTGCCAGACGGCAGGAAACCAGAACAGATCAACATCTTCGCGACACTGCATGAAACCAGAAGAGATCACGGTCTTCGCGATTTCGCTTCATCTTCGCGACCTTTTCAGCGTGTCGCG
>SKMT01000007.1 GCA_007120915.1 Myxococcales bacterium
AGCGCATGTGCATCACCCCCGGGTTCTTCAACGCCTTCAACACCTGGATGACGCGGCTGTTTCCCCGACGGATGGTGCGCTGGATCGCCTACCAGACGATGAAGGATGCCGATGGCTGACCCCGGCGATGCCGGGGTCACTTTTCCGATTTCCGAGTTCCGATTCCCGGTTTCCGATTCCCTTTTTGCTTGCCCTTTTCTCCCTTTTTGCTTTTCCCTATCCAGAACCTCGCGCTCAACCTGTTGAGATCACACGAGACCCTGACGACGAAGGGAAAGTGAATCCAGATCGGAAACCGGGAATCGGAACTCGGAAATCCGAAACGTCTCCACGACGCTACAACCACCGCCGCTGGTGCTTATCGATTGGCAGTGCCAATGCGAGCGCACAGCAACAGGAGGCGGAGATGACCCAGCCGAAGGTAACGATCTATCAGTTGCGCCTGGCCCTTGCCGACGTCACCCCGCCGGTGTGGCGGCTCATCGAGGTGCCGGCGGACTTTTCGCTCGACTGGCTGCACGACGTCATCCAGTGGGCGATGGGCTGGGAACACGAGCAATCCTACCGGTTTTACGGCGGTGAGTTTGCCTACGTCGAATCCCCACAGGTCCACCACCAGGAGTTGGGCAAGGAGGTCGACGCCACCCACCACACCCTCCAGAAGGTGTTCGGCAACCGCAGCCGCTATCTGCGCTACGTCTACGATATGGGCGACCACTGGTGGCACCACGTCTGGCTGGAGGACACCTTTCCGGCGGCGATGGAGGTCAAATACCCGCGGCTCGTCGGCGGCGAGCGCGCCTGCCCGCCCGAAGACTTCGGTGGAGTCGCCGACTACACCGACTTTCTGCACGGCGCCCTTCCCGACGACGATCCCCGAGCCGGGCAGTTCGCCGAGTTCGATCCCGAAGCCTTCGATTCGAGCCCCCGCCCCTTCCCCAACGCCCGCACTTATGTAGAGGGGCAAGAAGAGCGGGAAGCGACCCGCCCCGTCGCCTTCCAGCCTCGCGGTGCTGAAACGCTCGGCGAGTTGCATGACCGGGCTGCCGAGTTGCTCGACGAGGCCGAAAGAATTGACGACACGTTTCGCGCCGATCTGCGCCGGGCTCTCGAAGACGTCACCCTCGCCGAAGATGCGCTCCCGCCGAAAACCGCCGACACCCTTCAGCGAGCCCGCGACGAAGGCATCGGCATCGCAGACTTTCTGCTCGACTGTGTGCGCAACTACAAGTCGCTGACCGCCTCCTACAGCACGGCGCCGTTTCACGCCGCGCATCTGCTGTCATTCTGGCATCTCGACGAGGGCATCGCCGTCTTCGAACAGGTGCTTCGCGACGTCGACGACGACGCGGAGGGCATGGTCGAGACGATGGTGCGCGCGCTGATCTGGTCCGGCCGACAGGGGATCGAAGTGCTGCTCGACGCGCTGGACGAATTGAGCGAAGAGAAACGGCGCATCGCCGTGAATCGGCTGTGCCGCGAAGGTCTGCGCGACGACCGGCTTCTCGAACAGCTTCGCGAATTTCTGCACACCGCCGGGCCCCACGACGCCAACGTCCCCTACCTGCTGGCTCAATACGGCGACGAGCGCGCCATCGATCTGCTGCACGATGCACTGGACGCAGAGATCGCATTTCTGACCGAACAGACCGACGCCGACGACGAAGAACGAGCCAAACGCACGGACTACGCGCTATTCCTGACCGAAATGCTCGCCGACGCCGGCGAAACACTCGACGACAATCAGTGGCGCGCCCTCGAGGAGTTGGAGGATTTCTACTGGCCGTCTCCGGCGTATAAAAAGAGGCTGCGGCGGCGATAACCCCCCTGCATTCTTTCAGCCCTCTCTCATCCCCTCTAACACCCGGCGCCAATCCTCCAGCGTCGCCTCGTGGGCACCGACGTCGGGAACCCGCTCCACCATGTCATCCCGCCCCGCCTCATCGAGCAGCCGCCGCAGCGCCTCGAACACGAACATCCCGCCGTGCTTCTCTTTGGTGCGATTGGCGAATTTGACCACTTTCAGGCTGTCGAACCAGGTGTGGAACTGGCGTTCGAATCGCTGAGGATCCGGGGCATGCTGACGCAGCTTGTCGATGGTGCTCCACCCGTTCCAGCGCTGAAGTATCTCCGTCAGAAACGGGCTTGCCGCCGCGCGTAGCGTCTCCGGGTCGGCGAATCCGTCGCGCACGGCGGCGAAGAAGTCGCGCAGCTCAAAAAACGCCCGGGGCGGTTCGACCCACACGAACCGGTCATCGCCAAACTGCATCGAGGCGCGCACCGACGGGCCGGTACCCCGGGGTACCCTGGTCGACGGCCGGGCCGAGGGGCGAACCAGCGGCTCGTCGAGTTGAATTACGGCGCCTCGCCCGCCCGTTTTGACCACTTTCTGGAGCATGTAGAAGTCGCTTAACGCCTCCCGGGGCGGGACGCCATCGGCCTGCGCGTAACCCCGGGCGGTCAGCACCATGCAGGAGCCGATGGACTGAAACGCATAGGGGGTACCCGTCAGTTTTAGCCCCGCCTCGAAGTAGCGCATCCAGTTTTCGTAGGCGATGATCGCTTCGGCATGGGCCGGGTCGTCGGGGATCGGGTGGCGGTGGCGGCACACCCCGGCGAGCGCCGTTTTCGGCGCCTCGGACATCTCACGCCACACCGCGTCCAGATATCCCGGGTCCGGCGGCGAGTCGCCGTCAAGACAGGCAATGATCCCGTCGCCTCCAACCCCGGCCTCGTGAAGCCGCTTAACCGCCAGATCCATGATCAGTCGCCTGGCCCGGCCCACCCCGCCGGCGCCGGGCGGATAGGCCCGCGACTCGGTGGCCCGATCAATGACATGCAGCGCAAATGGCGTATCGAATCCCCGCAGCGTGTCGATGGTTTGCCGGTTCGCCTCAATGATCTCCGGGTCGGCGTCGGCGGTATTGTTCACGCAGACGATGAGCTCCACCGCCTCCACAGCCAATTCATCGACATGCAGCGCCCCGATAACCTCTTCGACGTTGCCCAACTCATCGTAGGCAGGGATGACCACGCACATCCGCAACGCCTCCTGCGGCGCGGGAAAATCGACCCAGTCCGGCGGGTCGACGGCGTGATCCTCAAGGTATCTTCGGAGGGGCATAGATCGTGAGGTCCTGGGGTCGTGGGGTCGTA
>SKMT01000559.1 GCA_007120915.1 Myxococcales bacterium
ACCAGCGGTTCGTCTTCGGGCAACGACAACAGCAGCCGAAAAACGGTACGCCAACTCGGATAATCGTCGGGGCAATACTCTCTACCGGTCCACTGTGAGACCTGGTCAATCAGTTGTCGCCGATTTTGCTGCGGAGTGACCGTCGACGCCGTGAAATAAAAAAGTCGGTGATCCTGCCAGGCATGAGTAAGCAAAAACGTTTTTCCCACGCGACGGCGTCCGTACACCAGCGCCATCCGCGGTGAATCGTCGTCCGCCAACTCTCGCAGACGTGCCACCTCTCGACCACGATCGATGAGGGGAGATGAAGTCATGAGTCGAATCGCTATAAGGGCAACCAGCTATAAGGTCACACAACTATAGCAGTACGAACCTACAATTACCAATCGGTGGGGACAGCCAGTCTATTATCCCCTTATCTCCAGTATCTCCACATCCCCTTTTTCTTACACGTCGAGCCGGTGTGATCATCGCTTCCTGTCCAGCGACCGATCACCGCCGATCGCACTGGCGACATCGAGTATCGAGTTCGACCACGACATCGAGATTTCATTTGTACACCGCCTTTGCATTCACCGGGTCTTCCGGCCAGGGATGCTTCGAGTAGCGCGCCCGCAACTCCTTTCGCACCTGGGGGTAGGTGCGCTCCCAG
Organism: Myxococcales bacterium; assembly: GCA_007120915.1. Lineage (GTDB taxonomy): Bacteria > Myxococcota_A > Bradymonadia > Bradymonadales > Bradymonadaceae > SLJM01. The sequence goes on from SKMT01000559.1 coordinate 653, forward strand.
AACCCGGCCAGATCGTCGGTGACCTGGGCGGGGCGGAAGTTCGGGGCCAACAGATGCATCAGCACCGGCTGGCGGCCGCCGGCAACGCGCGGGGTTTCGGTCCAGCCGAATACCTCCTGGATGCGCACCGCCAGAATCGGGGCCTCGCCGATGCGGTACTCAAGTTTGATGTTGCTCCCCGAGGGCACTTCGATGCGTCTGGGCAGCTCCTCGGTCAGAATCCGGCGCTGTTCACCGTTGAGATACCCGCCCAACTGCGAGGGAAGTGACATCCGCCGCAACTGACTGAACGAGCGCTTGCCCCACAGAAGCTGCTCCCAGATCTCAGTGTCAGAATTCCCCCGGTTGTCATCGTCCAGCAACTTCGGGAAATTCGCCTCTTCGTACCACCGGCGCGCACACTCCCAGCGGATCAGATACTGGTGGTCGTCGTCGCTCAGATCGAAGGCTCGCCGCAGATCTTCGAGCGCCTTGCTCACCAGCATCCGGGTGACCTGCTGGGGGTCGGCCTCCTCGTTGACCGACACGATCTGCTCGTCGAGCCGAAGGGCGCCGAATTTTTCGACGCGCCGGGCGGTGACGCGCTCTTTTTGTTCGTCGAATCCGACATCCACTTCTTCGGTAAACCGGTGGGCAAAATCCTGTTGAAGCCAGGAGAATTTCACCTCGCTGGCCATCCGGATCAGCTCCCGGGCGTCCACCCCGCCCACCGCACCGCGGGCGCGGGTTTTTCCGGCGATCACCGGGGCGACGATAAACTCCGCGTCGCGCACCACGCTGTCATAAGAGAGTGTCATCGGCTCTCCGCCGACCATCACGAACCGGTCGCTTCCCTCTTCGCGGCGCATGGCGATCCGGTCCGGATAGCCCGCCAGCACCGCCCGCAGCGCATCGTCGTCGCTGCCAAACCCACCGTCGTCGATCATGTTTGCAAGCTGGTTGGCCACTCGTTGGACCCGCCGGGCGCCTCCGACGTGCACCTTCAGCCCCCGTCGCTTTGCGGTTCGCGTACGTCCAGAGGCAACCTCATCCAGCAGTTCTGCTCGCATCAACACATCGGAGCGGTCCCCCGGCGCATCGCGACTGACAGAATTGACAAAATCGCGCTCGGACACAATTGCCGCCATTTTCGCCGCTTTCGTTCCCACACCGCGCCGCTCTCCCTCCACCAGCATCCGTCCGATGCGAGGGTGCACCGGAAGCTCGAGAAGCCGCTTGCCCAGATCGGTGAGTTGGAACTTCCCGGGGTCGACGGCCCCCAGATTCTCCAGCAGTGCTACGGCGTGACGGATGGCGTGTTCCGGCGGAGATTCGAACCAGTCGAACTCTCTGGGATCGGCCCCGCTCCAGGCGATCACTTCCAGCACCACCGGCGCCAGATCGATGCGTGTGATCTCCGGTTCGTCGTACTCCTCCATCCGGTGTTCGAAGGCGGTGGTCCAGAGCCGAAGCGCCCGCCCGGGCCTGACTCGCCCCGCCCGCCCCGCACGCTGTTCGGCGGAGGCCAGACTGATTTGGACGGTCTCCAGGTTGTCCACCCCGCTGGACTCGGACATGCGCATCTGGCGCACCTTCCCCGAATCCACCACCACCGTCACACCCTCAATGGTCACCGAGGTCTCGGCGATGTTCGTCGACGCGATCACTTTGCGGGGCCCACCGCTTCGAAGCGCCCGGTCCTGCTGTTGGGGCGAAAGCGCTCCGTACAACGGCAACAGCTCGATGTCGCGGCCCTTCGCCCAGTCGTCGAGCGAATCGAGGCAGCGATGAATTTCGCCGCGGCCGGGAAGAAAGATCAGAATATCGCCGCCGTCGTCCTCCTCGCCTCCCACATGCCGACGCACCGCCCTGGCGGCCTCGTATTCGATCCGGTCCTCGGGCGGTGTGTCCAGATAGTCGATCTCGACCGGATAGGTGCGCCCCTCGCTTTTGAGCGACGGCACATCCAGGTATTCGGCGATGGGCTCCGCCTCCAGCGTCGCCGACATCACCACCACCTTCAGATCATCGCGCACCTGCTGGACTTCCTTCAGAAAGGCAATCGCAAGATCGGTGTGGCGGCTGCGCTCGTGAAACTCGTCGAGAATCACCACCCCGGTGCCCTCCAGAAAGGGATCGTCCTGGATGCGCCTCGTTAAAATCCCCTCCGTGATCACCGCCAGCTTCGTCTGTCCGGAAATCTTGCGGTCGAACCGCACCTGATAGCCCACCTCACCGCCCAGATTCACCCCGCGTTCGTCGGCGATGCGCCGCGCCGTCGCCCGCGCGGCCACCCGGCGCGGCTCGAGCATTACGATCCGGTCGTCGCCCGCAATGCCGGCGTCCAGAATCGCCGGGGGTACCCTCGTGGACTTACCGGCGCCCGGCGGCGCCTCGATCACAAGCCCGGAGTGGTCGCGCAACGCGGCGACCACATCGGGCAGAAGCGGATCGATGGGAAGAGAAACAGACACGGGTCAGGCCGATCTCGTTCTCGGGCTCGGGTTCGTTCTCGGGCTCGGGT
>SKMT01000215.1 GCA_007120915.1 Myxococcales bacterium
GCAGGTCGGTGAGACGGTGGAGGGCCGGGAGCGGTTCGGCATCCAGGTGCGCTATCCACGCGAGATGCGGGATTCACCGGAGGCGATGGAACAGGTGTTGTTGAGCACCGGTGAGGGCAACCAGATTCCGCTGGGAGAGGTCGCCGAGATCGAATATGTGCGCGGGCCGGACATGATCTCCGGGGAGGACGCCTCGAAGGTCAACTACGTGCTGTTTGACGCGGCGAGGGGCGAGGGTCCGGTGGACACCGTCGAATCGGTGATGGAGGAGATGAATCGTCAGCTCGCAGAGGGGGAGTTGGAGTTCGCCGACGGGGTTCGCCACAACTTCGTGGGTGAATACGAGGACAATCTCAGAGCTCAGCGAACGCTGATGATGGTCATCCCGATCATGCTGCTGATCATCTTCTGTCTGATCTATCTGCAGTTTCGCTCGGTGTGGGTGTCTCTGTCGATCTTCAGCGCCGTGGCGGTGGCGTTCAGCGGTGGGTTCATCATGCTGTGGTTGTTTGGCCAGGAGTGGTTTTTGGACACCGTGGTGCTGGGGGAGAACCTGAGAGATGTGTTCCAGATGGATCCCATCAACCTGAGTGTGGCCGTGGCGGTTGGGTTCATCGCTTTGTTCGGCATCGCGGCGGACGACGGCATTGTGATGGCCACCTACATCAAGCAGCGGCTCAAAGCTGCGCCGCCGGAGAGCATCGAAGAGGTGCGCGAGCGGGTGGTGGAGGCCGGATTGCGACGGGTCAGACCCTGTCTGATGACCACGGCGACGACGATTCTGGCGATGCTTCCGATTCTGACAAGCTACGGCGCCGGAGCGGACGTGATGATTCCGATGGCGGTGCCCATCGTGGGGGGAATGGCTCTGGCGTTGCTGACGCTGTTCGTGGTGCCCGTGTTGTACGGGTTGATCGAGGAGCTGAAGCTGCGGTGGGCAAAATAAAAAAGCGCCAGGCGGCGATGAGGCCACCTGGCGCATTGAACCGTCAATCAAAGGTGGTTCAGTCGAAGGTCACACCCTGGTACCAGACGGTTTCGCCTTCGCGCATCACGCGAACGACGCCGGGGGTATTCAGGGTGACATTGTCACCGGAGGCGCTGCCGACGGTGGCGTACAGCTCGACGATATCGCCTTGCTGCACCTGCACGCCGGAGGGAGCGGAGGCGGAGAGGACATAGCCCTCTTCGATCTGCTTGCTGTCGCATTCCTGCCGGTAGCGAACTTCACCGGTGTAGACGTTGGCGCTGGCGACTTCGTTGGTGTTTCGGCAGTTCGTGGCCACTTCGCGGGTGGCACGGAAGTCGAACTCCAGGTTACCGCCAGCGACGTTGGTGACTTCTTCTTCGAGGCGGATGACTTCGCCCTGTGCGTCATCGGGGTTCATCAACACCTGGCGTTCGCTGATGGGATCCAGATCCACGCCCAGCATCCGATAGGCTTCACCGGAGCGGGCGTCGGCGCGCTCGGCGACACGGCGGAACTGTGTGGCTGTGTCGGAGAATTCACCGGCGTAGCGCTGCACTCGCTCAGTGGTCTGGGGGACCATGTCTCCGTCGCGATCCGCCAGAATCTGGTGGAGGTGAGCTTTCAGTTCGTCCTCTTCGTCAAGCCAGGTGCGTCCGTTCTGCAGGATCGACAGCTCGGGGTACATCTTGGCGCGGTCGCCCTGGTGGAAGTGGATTTCGGCGATAGCGGCGGCGATTTCGTGGGAGAGCCCGCGCTCGATGGTGCGGTTGGTCACGGCCGTTTCCATGGCTACCGCTGAGGGGTAGGCGGACTGATAGAGAGTGGTGCGGGCCTCCTGCAGTTTGGCCAGCGCCTCGTCGAATTCGCCGTCGTCCATCAGCTCGCGGGCTTCTTCGTACAGCGGCTTCGCCTCGTCTTCGGCTTCCCGGATCTGGTTGAAGTCGTCGGTGAAGATCTCTTCGGCGCGTTCTCTCCAGTCGTAGAACTCGTCTTCGGCCTGTTCGGCTTCGACTTGTGCGGGATCGCGGTAGGTTTCACGAATTTCGTCGACTTCAGCTTCGATGGTGGCGATGACGTCTTCGTCGCCGATGACTTCGTCGAAGTACTCGAGGTGGTTTGCGAGACTACGCTCGGTGGTCGCGGAGTTGCGGAAGTTTTCGTTTTGGCGATAGCTTTCGATGTTGCCGATCTGGTAGTCGGCGTAGGCTTCGATTTCTTCGGCGTAGGTGTCGTCGGCGTCGGTGATCATCTGTGCGTCGCCGGCGAGGTCAACCAGACGGCGTCGGCATTGGACGTAGTTGGTCAGATGGGTGTCGACACGACGCCACTGTTCGTTCATGCGCATCTCGCGGGCGGTGTCGATGTTTTGCTGACATTCCTCAGCGAGGGCCTGGCGCTCGTAGTCTTCGCGGGTGAACTCGGCTTTGATTTCATCGAGCCGCGCCGGGGCCTCGTCGAGCATGTCGTGGCTGGAGTCGAGGTCTTCGAGGTTGCTCAGTTGGTTGTCGAGTCGGTCCACGCGCATGTCGGCGGGGCCGAAGCGTCCGTCCTGGCGCAGGTCCTTGATTTCGTCGAGTGTATCTTCCATCTGGTCGACCAGATTCGCGATCTGTTCTTGCTCGCGTTCATGGTCGGAGTGTTCGCGTTCGGCGGAACGTACGACATCGGAGCGGTCGATGTCGTCGCCGCGAGCGGCCTGCGACACCAGGTCGCAGCCGGTGAACAGGCCGATGACCAGCAGGACCGAAAGCCCCAGGCTGATCTGGGTGTGGTGATTGTTCCAATTCATTTCCAACCTCCTACAAAAATACGGTGAAGTTTCCGACCCGGGAGATTCAGACGTCTCCCGTCCCCACCAGGTGCTCGAATATGCTCTTCCCGAAGACGGGAAGGGCGGACATACGTTGTCTGATGTCCGTGGTGTTTAAGTGACCACTGATGTGGCGTCAATAGTGGAGTGGATTTCCTAGTCGTCGAGGGTAAGCCAACGCTGGAGCCGGGGGCCGATGAGGCGGTCGGTGTTGCGAAGCTGGCTCAGGTCGGTGCTGCCGGTAAGCGCCATGGCCGTTTTCAGCCCTCTGACGGCGGCGGTTGCGAAGCGGCGTGCGCCGTCTTCGCCTTCGTCGTGGGCGGCGCGCAGCCAGGGAAGGGCCATTCCGGCGATGTGGGCGCCCAGTGCGATAGCTCGGGCGGCGTCATAGCCGTTTCGAAGCCCGCCGGAGCCGACGACTGTGAAGTTGCGGCGGGTTGCGTAGACGATGGAGGCGGCAGTGGGCACGCCCCAGTCCCAGAACAGCTCGCCGATTTCGGCGGCGTCAGCGTTGGCGCGGCGGGATTCGACTCCGATCCAGGTGGTACCGCCGGCGCCGGAGGTGTCGACGAATTTGACACCGGCGTCGGCGAGCCGGTCGAGCACCGAGGCCGACAGCCCGCAGCCGGTCTCTTTGACGACGACGGGCAGGGGGAGTTCGTCGACCAGTCGCTCGATGGCGTCGAGACAGCCGGTGAAGTCGCGGTCGCCCTCGGGCTGGATCAGCTCCTGGCCGGGGTTGAGGTGGATTGCCAGCCCGTCGGCGTCGATGCCCTCGCACAATTCGCCCACCTCGTCGGTGGTCATTTCGGCGGCCTGCACGGCGCCGATGTTTGCCAACAGCGGGATATGAGGGGCGGCGTCGCGGATCTGAAAGCTGTCGGCGAGCTGAGGTTGTTCGGCCATCGCGCGCTGGCTTCCCACGCCCATGGCCAGTCCGAATTCGTCAGCGACGGTGGCCAGATCGCGGTTGATGCGCGCGGCTTTGTCGGTGCCGCCGGTCATCCCGGTGATCAGCAGCGGAGCATCCATCGGTTTGCCCAGGAAGGTGGTGGACATATCGATGTGGTCGACGGACAGCTCCGGTAGAGAATCGTGGATCAGCTCCACGGCGTCGAGCAGATTCGTCTTCACCCGGGCTTCCACGTCCTGTTCGGCGGTCAGCCGCAGATGGTCGCTTTTTCGCTCGCCAATGTCGGGGGCATCGTCACTCATAGTCGTTTCCGTAAGAGGTGTGGGAGGCTACGCTGCTTAAGGGGGTAGCATTCGTCAACGCTCTGGGCTAATATCCAAGATAGCCAACTTTCGTAAGAGTTCGTAACAACCGGCAGGAGTGTTGGATGCGAGGTTTCCGAAACATTCGGACAGTCGTCGCTGTTGTGGCGACTTCGGTGTTGTTGATGGTGTTGGGCGGATGCATCGAAGATCCGTACACATTGGAGGCAGATCCCGAAAACGATCAGGAGCCGGTCTGCGAAGAGCCGGAGACACTGTGTGACGGTGAATGCGTCGACACGGACGTCGATCCGGAGCACTGCGGGGGTTGCAATGAGAGCTGCGGGGACGGCGAAATGTGCGTTGAGGGCAGTTGTGAAGAGGGTTGCCCCGACGAACTCGACGAGTGCGGCGATATCTGCGTGGATGTAGACAGCGATGACAACCACTGCGGGGAGTGTGACAACTCCTGTGATGACGGGAAAGTCTGCGTTGAGGGAGATTGCCAGCTTGAATGTCGCGGAGGATTGACCGATTGCGGCGGCGTCTGTGTGGACACCAACTTCCATTCGGACCACTGTGGGGAGTGTGACGAGGGCTGTGGTGATGGGATGTTCTGCGTCGATGCAGTCTGCCAGGAGAGCTGTCCCTCCGATCTGGCGCTGTGTGACGAGCAGTGCGTAGATACTGACGAGAGCATTCAGCACTGCGGAGGCTGCGGTGAAGAGTGTACCGCTCCCGACAATGCCACTGCCCTGTGCGATGGCGGTGAATGCGCCTTTGCGTGTGACGACGGGTTCTTCCGCTGTGGCGATGAATGCAAACCGGAAGGTTCAACCTACCAGGAGTGCAACGGCGACTGCGTGGATCTCGACGAAGACGACGAGCATTGCGGGGGATGTGACAACGAATGTGATGTCTCCAGTGGGGATGGATTCTGCGAGGCCGGTGCGTGCACCATCGAGTGCGACGACGGCTATGAACTCTGTGACGGGGAGTGCATCAACACTGAAGATGACGCCGACAACTGCGGGGGATGTGGAGTCGAATGCATCACCGGCAACTGTGTGGGGGGCATCTGTGAGGACGTCGCCGACGCGTGTGACGAAGATGCCAGCGGTGACTTCGGTGGGGGGGACGGGGACAGCACCGAGCCTTACCTGATCTGCACAGTGGACCATCTGGACAACGTGCGAGATGACACAGACAACTACTTTGCGCTGGCCGCCGACCTGGATCTGAGCGACGGGTTCGACCCGATCGGTGAGTTCGACGGGCATTTCGACGGTCAGAGTTTCGCGCTGGAAGACTTCAGCCCCGACAGCAGTAACGATGTAGGTATCTTCGCCGAGATCGAAGTGGACGCCACCGTCCAGCACCTGAACATCTTCGACGTTGATATCGACGAGTCGGACACCCTGGGCGCGCTGGCCGGCATCAGCGAAGGGACCATTCACAACGTCCACGCCACCGGTGATGTGGAGGGCGACGCGGATATCGGCGGGCTCGTCGGACGCATGGAGGGCGGCGAGATCACCGAGTCGACCACTGACGTAGACGTGGAAGCCGATAATGAGCGCGCCGGCGGAATTGCAGGGCGGATGCAAGGCGATGCGCAGATTTCTGATGCCACCGCCTACGGCGACGTCCACGCCGACGACGGAGACGCCGGTGGGCTCGTCGGCGAGATGATCGACGACGACGGCGACAGCCCGCAAATCCACGGCTCCACCGCCCGCGGAGACGTCACCGGGGGCCACGATGACATCGGTGGGCTGGTGGGCCGCACAGCAGGCGGCGCCCAGATCATTGACTCCACCGCCCGTGGGGATGTCGACACCGATGCCGGTAGCTCGCGCAACCACATCGGCGGGCTCGTCGGGCGTATGGAGGACTCCTCTTCGGTCTCCGGATCCGTTGCCCGTGGGGACGTGACCGTCGATGACAGCGAAGACCACCAATACATCGGCGGGCTGGTCGGCCGCATCAGCGACGACGCGTCGATATCCGACTCCAGCGCCCGGGGCGAAGTGTACGGCCCCGATGATCGAGTAGGCGGGCTGGTCGGAAAAGCAGAAGACGACGCTGAGATCATCGACTCCTATGCCAGCGGTAACGTCGAGGGCGACGACGGCTATGTCGGCGGGCTGGTCGGCCGGATCGAAGGCGGTGTGAGTGTCGAGGCCTGTTTTGCCAGCGGTGACGTCGAGGGGGACGGGCGTGCCGTCGGCGGGCTGGTCGGAGAGCTGGACGGTGATGACGACGGCCACACCGACATTCAGGATTCGTTTGCCACCGGTGATGTCACCGGTGATGACGACCGGGTCGGCGGGCTGGTGGGCACGGTGCGCGGCGAGAGCGTCATTGATGGCTCCTTTGCCACCGGTGATGTCACCGGCGACGGCAAGCGCATCGGCGGGTTCGCCGGGCAGGTAAGAAACGATTCGGTGGTCACCGAGTCCTATGCCGTCGGGGATGTCTTCGGCGTCGATGACAAAGTGGGTGGTTTCGTCGGGAGGCTGAGAGATGACTCGCAACTGGATGACGTATATGCCACGGGTAACGTCATCGGCGATGACGACCGGGTGGGAGGGCTGGTGGGACGCGCCACAGGCGACACTGTGATTCACAACGCCTATGCCGTCGGTGATGTCACCGCTCAGGGCGACGAGGTTGGCGGACTGGTCGGCGAGATCCGGGAAGACAGTATCCTGACGGACTGTCACGCCTCGGGGGAAGTCTCCGGTGAGAACTACGTGGGAGGGCTCGTGGGCCGGGCCGGTAATGATGCCGACGGGGACCTGAAAATCGAGGGCTGTTACGCCACCGGCGACGTCTACGGCTTCTACCAGGAAGACGGGCGGGTCGGTGGGCTGGTGGGGCGGTTTGACGATGGCACCATCGTGGAATCCTACGCCACCGGCAGTGTCTCATCGGTGTACAGGCGCGTCGGCGGGCTGGTGGGTGAGACCGACGGCGACGCCCATATCAAGCGCTCCTTCGCCACCGGCAGCGTCGTCGGCTATGAGTACGTCGGCGGGCTTGTGGGGCGGGTCGACAGCAGCAGCGACCAGATCGAAGACAGCTTCGCCGCCGGCAATGTCTTCGGCGACGACGATGCCGGTGGGCTGATCGGGGATAACGACGGGGATGTCGATCGGTGCTACTCCTTCGGGTTCGTCGCCGCGGAGGAGGACTCCGGAGGGCTGATCGGGGACAACGACGGGGATATCAGCGAGTCGTACTGGGACCGCGAAACCAGCGGTCATTATGATGACAGTGATGGCGGAGACCCGCTATATACCGAGCAGTTCGAAGCCGAGGCGGTCTTCAACAATTGGGAATTCGACGAACCGGAGGGCTGGAAGATGCCCGACGCCGATGAAGTGCAGTATTTCCCGGGCGAAGATGGTAATATCCGCCCGCGGCTGTACTGGGAGTTCGACGAGTTCGTCGATCCGTAACCGATGGCCGACAGGAAGGGGCGTGCAGAATTGACGGTTTGCGGCCCGTGATTTTATACTCCCGTACCGCTGTGCTCCCAGCGGAAGTACCGTCGCCTGGCGTTAAATTCTCCGCCCATACTCACCGGCCGAGGTTTCGGTTTTGGATCAACCGCTACTCTTCGGAAAATATTGCCTCCTCGAGAGGATCAGCGTCGGTGGGATGGCCGAGGTATTTCGGGCCAAACCGCTGAATGCGCCGAATCCGGATCAGTACTTTGCGGTCAAGCGGATTTTGCCCCACCTCGCCGAGGACGTCGAGTTTGTCAAGATGTTCGTCGACGAGGCTCGGCTGACGGTGCAGTTGGATCATCCCAACATCGTGGAGACCTACGAGCTGGGCCAGTTCCAGTCGAGCCACTACATCGTGATGGAGTTTATCGCCGGCAAAGATCTGCTGGCGTTCCAGAAGTATGTGCGAAACGAGGGGACGATCCTGAATGTGAATATGGCCCTTCACATCATCCGTGAGGTGGCCAAGGGGCTGGACTATGCCCACAACAAGACGGATGAAAACGGCAATCACCTGGGGATCATCCATCGCGATATTTCGCCGCAGAACATCCTGGTCAGTTGGGATGGGCGAATACGGATTATCGATTTCGGCATCGCCAAAGCGGCCTCCCAGAGCACGCAGACGCGCGCCGGGGTGATGAAGGGGAAGTTCGGGTACATGAGCCCGGAGCAGGTGCAGGGCCAGCAGTTCGATCACCGCGCCGATATTTTCGCGATGGGCACGGTTTTGTGGGAGTTGCTGACAAACCGGCGTCTGTTCAAGGCGGGCAATCAACTGGAAGCGATGACGATGATCGGCAACCCGCAGGTTGAGCGGCCGTCGTCGATCAATCCGAAGGTCTCCGCGCAAGTTGAAGCGATCGTGATGAAGATGCTTCAGACGGACCCGAACGATCGCTACCACTGGGGATCGGATCTTGCGGATGACATCGGAGAGTATCTCAAACGGCAGCGCCCTCCATTCCATCCCTCTCAGCTTACAAGCTGGATTCGCAGCGCATTTCGAGACGATTTCAATGAGGAGCGCACCAAGCGCAAACAGTTCCGCGACATCAACAACGCCGAGGACGTACGTCGCAAGTTCAGCGAGCGCTATGGAGAGGGCGTAGAGGATGAGGATCAGGGCCGCGACGACTCCACGGGGATGTGGGACGTGGATGAAGCGCCCGATTCGGACACGGACATCGCCAATTTCGTCTCCCAGCACACGGTAGTGCAGGCGGGCGGATTAGATCCGGAGGATCTCGAAGAGTGGGACGATGTGCCGGACACCATCGATGAGACCGAAGAGGTCGTCGCCTCGCGGTTGGACGACGCGACATTTGAACGAGTGCCATCGGCGCAGGTGGAGGTGGCTGCTCAGTCGCGTTACGACGCGGAGCCGACGAGGGTCACAGGCTCGACGGACAGCCCGACAGCCTCGGCGCGCCCCCCGGCGTCGGTGAGTGGTTCGTCGCCTCCGCCACAGCCTCCGCAGTCGAGGAACCGCGAGACGACGGGGCCACACCGGTCCCAGGAAACATCTTCCAGGGCGTCACCACCGCAGGAGGCGACCGGAGCGACGGTCTCACCACCGGGATTGAGTTCCGGGGCGATGACAGGGATGGATACGCCCCCCGCTGGGGCGGCCCGCTCGCCGAGAGCTGCTGCCGCAGAGACGGGGACGGGCCAACGCCCGGCACCGGCGACGACGATGACCCGACTGTGGCCGCTGGGCCGGAATGCGACGATCATTGTGGCGGCGCTGGTGGGGGTGGTGCTGGCGGGAGTCGTTGCCTTCGCAGTTCTGGGGGGAGAGGAGTCGACGCCCGACATTGTCGCCGGTGATCTGGACCTGAATGTGCGGCCCGTGGACACGGAGTTGGAGATCTACGTCAACGGGCGCTGGGTGGGGCGGGAGGCTCCGATGGCGATAGAAGGGCTGGAGGCACAGAATTACACCGTAGAGGTAGATCACCCCGACTATCCCGCATGGCAGGGAGAGGTGACGGTGTTTCCCGATGAGACTGCACAGATGAATGTCGATCTGGATGGGGAGGGCTCACTGGTGGTGCAGTGGGAGGACAATCCGGAACAGATGCAATTGTTCGTCGACGGCGAGCCGGTGGACATCGAGGGCACCGACGGCGAAGCACAGTTGGAGTTGGAGCGCGGAGACTATCTGGTGGAGGCTTTTGCCCAGGGAGTACGTCCGATTTTCCAGTCGGCACGAGTGGAAGCAGACTCCGAGCAGACACTGCAACTGCAGTGGGTTGCCTACGATCAGTTGACGCTTCAGGGGGATTCGGACCAGTCGGTGAAGTTGGACGGAGAGACACGCGCCGAGGAGTTGCCCGTGATTCTCACGGAGCTGGCGCCGGATCGAATCTACGAGTTAGAGATCGGCGAGCACAAGGCGGCGCTGGGTTACCCTCCGATCGGTGGTGAGCAACTGGAGGTGGATCAACTCGCCGAATACGACGGAACACAGGCCGACGAATATGGCAAGCTGGTGGTGGAGACGGACACCGAAGGGCCGTGGGCGCTGGTGATCGATGAGGTGGACACGGGGCTGGTGGTGCCGTCCGACGAGGTGGAGACGCTGCCGGTGCTGGCGGGAGAGCGTTCGGTGGGCTTTCAGCGCGGCGGTGAACGCCACGAGTTCGACGTGAAGATCATCGAGGAGGAGCGCACCATTCTGCGGGTGGAGCTGCCTGAGTAAGCCCCGCGACTGAGGACCGTCGAGTTTGTACAAGCGCCTTCTATTGGGGACGCCTGAACTACGGCTAACTAAGATTTATGGGGAGCTTCGTGTGACCCACGGAGGTCCACGACCCACGACTGATGACCGTCGAGTTTGTACAACCGCCTTCTATTAGGGACGCCTGAACTACGGCTAACTAAGATTTATGGGGAGCTTCGTGTGACCCACGGAGGTCCACGACCCAAGACCCGAGACCGACCTAGGAGTAATCTTCGGGTTCGAGGTCGTATTTTTTCATCAGCTTTCGGAAGTACTTTCGATCGATGTCGGCCTGGCGGGCGGACTGGCTGATGTTGCCGTCATTGCGCTGGAGCAGTTCATCGAGGTAGTCGCGCTCGAAGGTTGAGATCCACTCCTGCTTGGCCTGTTTGAAGGGTTGTTGCTGGAGGGCGCTTTTGGAGGGGACGGAGGACCAGCGGTCAAGCTGGCCGTCGTCCACAAGGGTTGTGGGGTCGGCGTCGGCGTCGGTGAGATAGTCCGGGAGGTCTCGGGGGCGCAGCACGTCGCTGTCGGCGAAGGAGCATGCCCGTTCGATGACGTTGGACAGCTCCCGGACGTTGCCCGGCCAGGGGTAGTCGCGCAGAATTTCGAGTGCTTCGGTATTGATGCGTTGCAGCCGGGGGTTGTCGTCGGCGTCGAAGTTACAGTCCAGGGTCTCCAGGAAGTGTTCGGCGAGCAGTTCGATATCTTCGGTGCGTTCGCGCAGTGCGGGCAGAAAAAGTCGTACGACGCTGAGCCGATAGAACAGGTCTTTGCGGAAACGTCCTTCGCGCACTTCCTCTTCGAGGCTTCGATTGGTCGCAGCGATGACGCGTACGTCGATGGGGATCGGTTCGTTGGATCCGACGCGGCGCACTTCTCGTTGTTCGAGCACTCGCAGCAGCTTTGGCTGCAGATCCAGCGACAATTCGCCGAGTTCGTCCAGGAAAATGGTGCCGCCTTCGGCCATCTCAAACAGCCCCTTGCGGGTCATGACGGCGCCGGTGAAGCTACCCTTTTCGTGGCCGAACAGCTCACTTTCGACCAGGTTTTCGGGAACAGCACCGCAGTCGAAGACCACGAAGGACTCGCCGCTGCGAGCGCTGAGGTCGTGCAGCGTCTGGGCGACGACTTCTTTGCCGGTGCCGGTTTCACCCTCGATGACCACGGAGGCGTCGGTGGGGGCGATCTTCTGGAGGATGTCGAAGATCTCGCGCATCGCCACCGAACGGCCCACGATATCGCCGAGCCGTTCGGTCTGGCTGGGCTCAACAGGCATCGTCTCGTCGATGGGGCTGAAGCGCAGATCTGTGTTTCCGACGCGAAACAGGATATTTGGGGTCAGATAGGCCTCACGGATCTGAACCCCATTGACAAAAGTGCC
>SKMT01000575.1 GCA_007120915.1 Myxococcales bacterium
CCGACAGCCATTTGACCGCTGCCTGACCACAAACAGAACGACCGGTGCTGTTCGGCATCAAAACGGAGGTGGTCGAAGCCGCTTCTGGACGCTGATTTTCGGTCGTAATCTTTCGTGATTTGTCCCCGGACAGACCCTGGCAGCGAGTTCTGGATAGAATTTGAGGGGATCGGGGCGGAAGTGAGGGCAATACTGGGGTGGGACACGCAGAGTACTGGATTTGCGCGGGCGCGTGGGAGACACCTCAGGGGTGGGTGCACACGCCTGATGCATTCAGGGAGAGAGGCGTTGGGTGATTGAGCGCGCTGCCAACCGGTCAGCCGGTGTCTTTTCTCAAAATACCGAGCCTGCCCGGTTCGTCGTCATCGACCTCATGGGCTTCCACCGGCGCCTGCTGTGGCAGTTGCACCGTGCCCGACGGGAAGGTGACCTGTTGGCCTTTGAGCCACCGCTGGCGCATCGTCTGGTAGTCGTCCTGAAACGTGCGGTGCCGCTTCAGAAGCAGCTTTCGCAGCTCCGGGTCTTTGGTGGCGAATGTGGGATTGAGCCGCCCGTCGTCGGGTTGTCCTTCCGGTGAGTCGTACAGATCATCGGCTTTGACCCGCTGGGCGCCCTTGTAGCGGCGGTCCGGGTGTTCGTTGTGGATCCGCTCTTCCTCCTTGCGGATCAGCTCCTCGAAGTGCTCTCGCGCCTTTTCGAGTTCCCAGTCTTCAAACCCCGGAGGCGGTTTGGGGGTGAAGGTGACTTCGTTAGGGGAGTTGCGCCCATAGAAGCTGTCCGGGCATTTCACGGTGATCGTTTTGCCCCAGTGCTTCGGCAGGATCATAAACCCCGGCCAGTCCTCCACCCGTTCGACAAGCCCGGCTCTCACCGGGTTGAGCCAGGTGTACAACAGCTTTCGCTGAAGCGAGTTTTCGTCGGGCAGAAGCACGTCGGAGTACTGCCCGGCCCCCCACACATAGCCCCTGCGCCCGATGTAGTTGTTTCTCGCCCGGGCGATCCCGCTCATCGCATCGCGCATAAAACAGCTTCGATCCCCGGTAGTATCGGTGGCCACGAAGTGCACGTGGTTGGACATCCCCACCGCCGCGTGCACCTCAAGCCCGTGGCGCCCGCTCGCTTTGGCGGTCTCAAATTCGATGATGTGGTTCATCTCCTTGTCCGGCCTCAGCAAGAATTGGCGGGCAACGGTGCGGCGGGTGAGCATCACGGTCTGGTCGGGAAGGTGTCGTCGAGGCTGTGTCATCGTCATTCTCCGTCGAAAAGTTCAGGTCATCAGCTCAAAGAGACCATGCCGGTCCCCACATCTCTGTTGTCGACAGATCGAACCCCGATCTTTCGTGAGACCCCAAAATTTTTTCGAAACCACCCCACCCCAGATTGATCCTTGAATCCAGATTCGCCCCAGAACCACTGGCCGATGCATGTCCCTCGGACATGCAGTCAGGGGGGGCAGACCACCCCGGATCGAGACCTGTTCTGCGTTTGCGATCGGGGGCTGCCCCCCTGAAATCAGGTTGGGTGGCACCCGGTGAAATCGGATGCGATTTTCGGAGTGAGCCATGGGTGGTGAGGGCCGACCTCCGACCTGGTGCCGGGATCCGGCTTCACCCCACCAACACTGGCCGATGCATGTCCCTCGGACATGCAGTCAGGGGGGGGGATAGGAGCACCGATTAGCAGTCCGGAATTTCAGCGTCGCTGTCTCGCCCCACCCCGTAGTCCATGCTGTTGTTGTAGTAGAACCAGGTCATCTCATCGGCTGACCAATCGTCGACGCGGAATACGTCGGTCTGGTCGTCTTCACGGTGGAGATGAAGGTTTCGGCCCTCCAACTCCCAATCGAAGTCGGTGATGCTGGAGGGCATACCGAACATCGCCTGGCTTCCCTCGTTCGGTTCAATATGCCCGGTACCGTCTTCGTCGAGATGGTACATGTTCTGTGCTGCCCGCTGCAGCGGTGTGCCGTCGCTGGACTGGTGAAACCAGGTGCCCACAACCAGACACTCCAACTGGGACTCCTCGTCAGCCTCCAGCGGCGCATCCTCCACCGGAGTCGCCGAGGCACATCCGCCGAGCATGAATCCCAATATCATCAACAGCACCACTGGCTGAACTTTCATTTTCCACTCCTGAATAAAATGCACGGGGCTCAGATAAGCCTGATTCTTCGGGCCAAAGCGTTCTACCGATCATCATACTCCACCATTTGGTTCGGCTCAGCAACCCGACGGCGATGCCCACCACAACCCTGCCGCCGATCTGGGCCCCGCTATTTGACCCCGCCCCCGGCATCAGCCCCAGATACCGGGCTGATGCATGTCCCTCGGACATGTAGCAGGGGGGGCTAACGAGGGGGGTCACCCCCGGTATTCGTCATCGGCCTTTTTATCTTCATCCTTCTCATCGGCCTTCTTGTCCTCTTTGTCCTCGTCCTTCTCGTCCGCCTTTTTGTCCTCTTTGTCTTCGTCCTTCTTTTCCTCGTCCTTCTCGTCCGCCTTCTTGTCCTCTTTGTCTTCTTCGGCCTTCTTTTCCTCGTCCTTCTTATCGGCCTTCTTATTCTCTTTGTCTTCTTCGGCCTTCTTATCGTCTTTCTTCTCTTTTTTGTCCTTGTCGTCGTAGACTTTCTTGTCTTTCTCGTCCTTCTTGTCGTCTTTCTTCTCTTTTTTGTCGTCCTTGTCCTTCTCTTCGATCTCGTCGAGGACGTCTTCCGGACATTCCACACTGATGGGGACCGTAATCTGGTCTCGGGACTCGATGTCACCGAAGCCCTCCTGCTCGTACCAGATTTCGGCGACGATGGGGTCGTCTTCTCCCTCCATGAAGTAGTCCCAGACGGTGATTTCGAACAGATAGTCCGCCGTTTCATCGGCAAACTCATAAGCGATGCACTTTTCGACGTGGGTGCCGTCTTGCTCAAAGAACGTCTCCGTGGGCCCTCCCACCGGCTGAGGTCCCTCGAGCTGATCCCAGTCAAACACCACCGGATCGGCGTCGGGCTCCGTGACCGTGGCGCACATCTCGACTTCGGCGGGACAGGTCAACGTGGTGGAGGGGTCGACTTTGACGTTTTGAATCACCGGCGGATGATTGACCGCCCCGGTGGCGTCGATAACCCCTTCTTTGTCGGGTTTGTCCGAATGCCCGGAACTGTCTGAGTCCTCCGGCGGGTCGCACTGGCTGACCAGCAGCAGCTCCACCGTTTCATCTTCTTGAACGTCCACATCGGTTACCGCCGACTCCTGGCACTCCGCAACGGGGTCACCATCTCCATCGATGGGTTCAACGGTCACGTCATAGCAACCGGGGTCAACGGCCTGCACATGATTGGCATAGAGGTGCTCGGAGTCTTCATCGAAGGGGTCGTTGCCAAACTGAGGCATGCCCTCGGGCAGTTTCATTTCATCGAGGGTCTGGTCCTCCACGAGCCACGGGTCGTGCTCCCCGCATTCAAAGAAGGAGAACCGAATACCGTCGATGTTGGTGTCCTCCTGGATGTCGATGGTCATCTGAACACCGGTGGTCTCCGTGGGCTCGGGGTTGTCGTCGGAGTCGGTTCCCGAGCACGCGAGCGTACCCACCGATAGTAGAGCACCACAGATGAAGGCGATCCCGTTTCGGTAACGTCGCCACTTCATGTTTCCCCCTGGGATTTGGGTTACGGATTTACTGCTGTTGGACAAACTGATCGGACCATTGCCGCGTTGGCAATTTCGCAACCTGCGTAGCCCGATCGCCTGACAGTACCAATCTAACCA
Organism: Myxococcales bacterium; assembly: GCA_007120915.1. Lineage (GTDB taxonomy): Bacteria > Myxococcota_A > Bradymonadia > Bradymonadales > Bradymonadaceae > SLJM01. The sequence goes on from SKMT01000575.1 coordinate 3,759, forward strand.
CTGCAGTACCGCCACCTAACGGAACCCCTTACCGACTACCGCTGCGAAGCCCCCGATACCCTGCATACACCAACACCGCTCCCACCCCCAGATTGAACAGCGGTGCCACTACCAACCCCGCCTTGCCGAGCCACCCCAGGTCATCGTCGGTGAGCAGATAACCGATGTCCGCCGGGACATCCATCAGCCGCAACACCCCGGAAGCCATCACCCAGCCCGGCCGCTCAACGGGGTCGGTCGCCGCCCATCCCTGCACGGCGGCGAAAAAAAGCCACTGCAATCCGGTCCGAGCGAGCAGAGAGCGGGTCGCCGACAGATGAAGTTCTCCCGCCTGCGGATGCATCAGCTTCAGATACAGCTTCGGAAAGACGAGGGCACAGATTCCGAGCCCAATATCGAACAGCGTCAACCCCACCAGCGGCACTTTCAGCGACTTCAACAGACGGTCGACGTCTTCTGGTTCGCGCTGCTGCCCACCGCTATTAAGCTGAACCAACTCCACCAGCCACCGGGGCAGATCTCCCTGGGGCATCGCCGCCGTGTTCCCTACGAAATCGGGCTCATCCTTCCAGTCGGGCATTTTTCCATCATCCATCGCCACTTCCTCGTTGCGGGCTGTACAGCTCAGATGTACGACACGCCACTGTATCGCGGTTAACCAGGAAATGGCAGCCGCCGCCACTGCCCTCATCATCAGCCATTGACGCACAGTCAGCCAGACCGAATAGTAACAGGACGATCACCCAACCCCCGAGGAGCATCGCCGATGAACTCGTCTCCGTTGACCGACGCCGACATCGCCATCACGGACGACCAGTTAACCCTGGATGACCAGGAGTATCCCCTGGTGATGCTCAAAGATGCCCGGGTAACGCCCCATTACCGGGGAAAAGAACGCATTCTAAACGGTCTGTTCTCGCTGGTGTACGCCCTGGCATTCGTGGGCGCAATCCTGGCGGGAGCCGGCTTCGTCATCTTCATGGCCCTCGGCGCTCAGGGCTCGGAGAGCATGGCCGTCATCTTCATCGACCGGATGCTGCTGTTCGGGCTGCCCTTTCTGCTGTGCGTTGGCGCCGCCTTCGGAATCCGGATGTGGCGACGATCGCGAGTTCAACAACTGCAGTTCACCGATCACAACCGCGGTGACCAAACCGCGATCATCGCCGACATCAACACGGCTGAGACCATCCAGGAAGCGATCAACCAGGACTGACGTCTTCGCCAACCCCTACGGCAGTACGAACTCAAACTCGCCGTACACTTCACCCTCTTCGGCGGGAAGATCTCCGAAGTCATTGAACGTGACGGCGAAGTCCTCCTGGAAGTCAAAGATATTGAGCTCTCCACAACTTGCCCCGCCCGGGTCGTCGGCTCCGATTTCGCCCTCCGAGAGTCGACCCACCTCAAAGGCGTTGTCGACTGTCACGAAGCGACGCTCGTCGACGTCAAAGGGTTCACCGCTGGCGTCGTCGGGGCCGCTCTCCCCGGTGGTCAGCCGTAGCGTCACCGGGTCATGGATGTACTCGCCGGTGTCTTCATCTTCGAGGGGATTCTCCACGTCACCACCCCAGCCTCCGGTAAACTGGCAGTCGTCGTATCCATCGCGAGCCCCGAAATCGAGCGATGCTGGCCCCGAGTAGCCGGTGCCCCCGACCAGAATCCGCATGTCGAGATCGAGCTGGAGACTTCCCTCCACAAAGTCGACGTATCCACCGATGTCGTCGAACAACCACTGAAACTCCACCTCGATGGTGTCGAGATTGTCGTCCAGGTTGTCGTCCTCGTCGTCGACTTCCACCTCCACATCGGGAAACACAATGTCATCAACGCCTACCTCCAGCTCACCGGTGGCCAAATCAACATTGATATTTTCGATGCGAAAGCACTGGTCCGAAGGATCGTAGGAGATGTCGAGGTTGTCGCTTCCCGGGTCGGTATCGACAGGCTCCCAGTCTCCAGCGCCGTCCTGCTGGCAGCCCGGAAGGTCCACCGACAGCGGACTGCCGTCATCATCGGGCTGAAAGTCCATTTGGCCACCATCGATGATCAGCTCCGGGACCCCCGCCCCGCCCACACTGATATCCCGGGACTTCAAACCGGTGTCGATCTGCACGCCGAGTCGGGTGTCATCCCCGTCGGCGGTCGCGGCGTCGTCGATGGTAAACCCCGGGGGAAGCCCCGGGCTCTGAAGGCTCAACTCATAGTCGCCAGGCTGCAGATCGTCGAACAGATAGTCCCCGGCCTGCCCGGCCGTCACGCTGTCCAACGGATCTGAGTCGCCCTGCTCGAACAGCAACACTTCAACACCGGCGAGCGGCTCTGAGGAGTCATCGTCCACGATCTGCCCGCCCACCGACGCCTCATCCTGCGGGTCCGCCACAATCAGCGCCACCGCTGCCTCCCCGGTCTCGGTGGCGATGATGCCTCCGAAGCTGCCTACATCATCGTCTTGTGTCGCCCAGTGCAGTGGAACGCTCTCCGTATCGCCGGGCTCCAGATCCTCGACGGTCACCTCATCGACGACCTGCCCGCCGACGACAAACTCCACATCATCGCTGCCGGAGACGTTGCCCACATTCTCCACCGTCGCCACCACTTCGATTTCTTCGCCCGCCTCCACGTGGGTTGTGCTGGAAGACGTCTCAATGCCGATGGAAAGCTCAAAATAGTCGGGTACGTATTCGTCGAGGACGATCGTCGCTTCGTCGTCATCGTCTCCCGTGCTGACCACAGCCTCGTAGCTGCCGGCATCGCTCTGCTCGGTCTCCCAACTGAAGGCGACAGCCCGGGAAGACTCGCCGTGAAGCTGAAGCTCTCGGTGACCGACCTGCTCGCCGTCCAGGCTTAGTGTTACCTCGCGCTCATCGGTGAGCGTGCCGGTGTTGGTGACGTCGGCGGCCACCACAATGGTATCTCCCGCAACCCCTTCGAGCAGACTGGCGTCGGCGTCGATGGCCACCACAACATCATCCTTGTACAGATGAGTGCAGCCGATTTCGACGTCCTCCACGTCGGCGCCGTCGATCACGGCGCTGGCTGAGATCACCTCGCAGTCGTGGTCTTCGGGCTCTTGCTCGATGATCACGTCATAGTTCGTACCGTCGTCAAGTTCTTCCCAGAGACGATGGACGCCGTTTTCAGTTATTGTCACCGAGTCTTCTCCCCCGTTGGAGACGACGAGTTCGCCCGCTTCGATCCCATCGACGGTGGCAATCACATCGTAGCCGCCATCTTCTTGCTGTGGCTGCTCGACGTCCTCCCCACATCCGATCCCCAGCGCCAACCCGGCGCCGACGACCAGCAGCAGCAACACCGTCGAGGAGGAGAATGGGCTGGGCTGACACAGATTCATCATCGCTTCCTTACGCTTCTGATCGATGGTCCAACAGCGTTGACCATAACAGAGCCCGGCGCCGCAGTCGCAGCGCCGGGCTCAAGAGCAATGCTCATTGTTCGCAGGCCGATCCGCCCCGATCAGGGCACCAACAGCTCCAGCTCGATGAACACGTCGCCTTCTTCGTTGGGCAGGTTCAGCATGTCGTTGATGAACGCCGCGAAGTCGATCTCCTCGTCCTCGACGTCATCAAAGTACCCGCAGGAAGCACCGCCGGGATCGTCGGCGCCGTGCTCACCTTCAGACATCCGTCCGATCTCCAGGGCGTTGTCGACGACGATGAACACGCCATCGTCGTAGGCTTCGCCTTCGGCGCCGTCCGACCCGCTTTCGCCGGTGGTCAGGCTGATTTCAATCGGGTCGTGGAGGTAGTCTCCATCGTCATCGGCCGGGTCTTCGACATCTCCGCCCCAGGCGCCGGTGAGCTGGCAGTCGTCGTAGCCGTATTCAGTGCCGAAATCGACGGACAGCCCGTTGCTGTGGGCGGTTCCGCCGACCAGAAACCGAACGTCCATGTCGATGTCGAGCGACCCGTCGGTGTAATCGACGCTTCCCGCCGCATCGTCGATGACAGTTTCGAGCGACACGGTGGCACTTTCGAGGTTTTCGTCGATGTCATCGTCCTGGTCGTCGACCTCGGCGGTAATCTCGGGGAAGTGCACGTCTTCGGCGGCAATGTCGAGCTCGCCGTCGCCGATGGTCACGCCCACGCCTTCGAGCCGGAAGCACTCGTCGTCCGGGTCATACGAGACATCGATGTTGTCCGGATCATCGGGGGTGATAGGCTCCCAGTTGCCATCGCTTTCTTCGCAGCCGGGAAGTTCCAGATCCAGATCGTCGTCGGGCTCATAGTCGAATTCAAACACGCCGCCATCGACATACAGGTCCGTTTCGCGAAGCCAGTCAACGGTCAGGTCCTGATCGACATCCTCGCCTTCATCCACGCTCACGGAGACCACGTTGCCGTTGTCGGCCTCGTCGATGGTGTGATCGGGGTTGAGACCGGGAGCGCTCAGGGTGATGTCGTAGTCTCCGGGGGCGAGGTCTTCGAACCCGTAGTCACCGTCGCCGTCGGTGGTCACGGTGTCGACCGGATCATCTTCGCCGTCTTCGTACAGCGCGACGTCAACGCCTTCGAGCGGTTCCTCGGTTTCGGCGTCTTCGGCTGTGCCGCTGACAGTGGCTGCTTCGGGAGGTTCGGAGACGGTGATGGTGGTGGAATCTTCGTCGTCATCGGTGGTCACCGTACCGGTGTACTCGTCGGCGTGCCCCTCTTCGGTCTCCCAGGGAGCGGTCAACTCCACGCCTTCTTGCGGCTCCAGCGTCTGAGGTGCGACGTCAAATTCGACGGTTGTGCCATTCTCAAAGACGATCTCCACATCCTGGGTATCCGTCGCTTCACCCGTATTGGTGACCTCGGCGACCAGTTCGACGGTCTCGCCTTCGTAGACATCAAGAACACTTTCGCCCTCGTCGATGCTGACGGCGAAGAACGATTCGGCCTCGCCTTCTTCAACCGTCACATCGGCGCTGTCCTCATCGTCGTCGCTGCGAACCTCCGCGGTATAGTCGCCGGCATCACCGACGTCGGTGGTCCAGGTGAAGTCGACGGTCTCGGTCTCACCACCATCGAGTTCCACCTCTTCGTCGGTGGGGTCGACGACACCGTCAATTTCGAATTCGATGTTCTGAATGCCCCGAAGATCGCCGGTATTCTCGATGTCGGCGACAACGACAACGTCGTCACCTTCGGTGACATCGAGTTCGCTCTCATCGACATCGATCTCCACGGCAAAATGGGTCACTTCCTCGGCCGGCTCCTCGCCACACGCCGAGATCATCAGCGCTGCGATTAGCACCCCAAAAAGCACGCCTACACTCCAATTACTACTGTACCACTTCATCCTAAGCCTCCTCTCCAGATTGGTGCCACACAGCCTGGTCAGACTCTGGGCAACCTCTGAGCATGTGAACGAACGTTCGTCGTAGGACTCCCGATGGACGGGAGCGATTAGATACCATCAGCGATGCGGGCGTTTTGCTTCCTTGCTCGCTGTCCCCCCACGAGTCATGAAACAGTCGTGGGCGGCATTTTAACTCTCTGGGGCCTCGTTGACCAAATCTTCCCGCAGACCCGCAGTAGTAAGTGTGTACTTATCACTGAGGGTTGGGGACTTCAAGTTATCGGATGATCGTTATGGGTAGTTTGACGATTTGCCGGGTCAGGTGGTCGGTGGTTGGTGGTCGGTGAGTCACGGTGGTCGGTGAGTCACGGTGGTTGGTGGTTGGTGGTTGGTGGTTGGTGGTTGGTGGTCGGTGGTCGGTGGTTGGTGGTTGGTGGTGGGTGATGGGTGGTGGGTGGTTGGTGGTTGGTGGTCGGTGGTGGGGTGAACCGGCAGAGGTGCGTTCGCCCTAGCGTAGCCCCGACCGACCGTAGGCCGCCGGCCGAAGGGAGTTCGGGGTTCGGAGGTACACGAAAACACCGGAGCGTCGAAATCATCGTGGAGCACGACGGTGGTGAACCCCGGAATGGTCGAGCAGAAGACAATTGACCCGGGGGCATTTCCGCCCAATGTTATGCGTGTGCGCCAGATGTTGCGGGCCGAAGGAAAGCCGATGGAACTGACAGTCGAAACGGTGGTGGCGATCGTGGTGGGCGCCGTGTTGTTGGTGGCGCTTCTGCGCGGCTGGTACCTGGTGGGGCGCAGTCTGGGCGGGGCCGAAGAGGCCATCGGCGAATACCGAGACACCGAAAAAGACCAGCCAGACGAAGAGCACTGATCAGCGCGGGGCGGGCAACCAGGTGATCAGACTGTTTTCCAGCAGAAGCATTACTGCATCGCTGAGTCGAAACTCCCACCATTCGTCGACGGGTCGTCGCTGCTCGACGTTGTCGAGCACGGTGGTGACATCTTCGTCCTCAATGACCATCCGCAGGTTCCCATCGACCAGGCTCGCTGCCACTGCAACCGACTCGGCATTTTCCAGCGACTCGCCGGTCAGATCAGCGACAACGTCGGCGAGAAACTCACCACGACGCAACGTCCGATGGGCTCGCAGCCGACCGGGTCGCGTGCGCAACTCACCGGCGCGAGCGGGCAGTGCTGCAAAATGTACCGCCTCCTGATCCCGGCGCGGCTCGGCATTGGCGAAGGCTTCAAACCGGGCCATCTCCACCAGCCGTTCCGAAGGCCCGGCCGACTGAGGTTCCTCGCCGCTGTCTGAGTGTTGCTCGTCGAGAAGCCACCGGGAAAACCGCCCGGCCAGACGGCCCAACTCATCGAAGTGAGGGGACAGAGAGAACCGCCGAATCGTCTCGACGGGTTGGTCGAGGTTGTCGGCGGTCTGCGGCAACGCATCCTCAATGCCCGCCCACAGTTGACCGACCCCGGCGGTGGCGAAGACTTCCGGGTCGATGAATCGGTAGCCAAAGCCGAGGAACCCATCGGCAATTTCTTCGGGGAATCGGGGGGCGACCTGAGAGAAGACCTGGCAGGTGCGGGCAAACTGGTCGAGCCCTTCTTCGACACGGGATTCGTCGTCGAGCAGCTCTGCCGCAACACGGGCCGAAGCCTCCAGCTCGGGCATCAACATCTCCTCGGCGCGGCGGGCATCATCACTATCCGGATCGAGCCATTCCAACGCCAACAACACCCGATAGCCCAGGTCCTGCAGTTGGCTTCGCGTGCGACGGGCCAGATAGTGCTCCACGGTCACATCGACGCTGCCGGAGACGAGCTGATGGAGGCTGCGCCCCACATTTTCGCGAAGGGCGTGAAGATCGGAGAAATAGTCGACACCATCTTCGAGAAACAACTCCACCCAACTGCCGAAACTCCAGGCGGTGACTCGATTCCAGTGCGCACGCATGTAACCGACGGCGTCGCTGGAGGCGTCCAGCCGCCGCCGAGGGGTTTGATGGCGGCGGCCGGTTTCGATTTCGGCGCCGATGGCCTCCCATTCCTCCTCGAAATGATCCCAGCCGCGGGTTACGAGCTGATGGGCGGCCTCAACCCTGTGGTCGGCGGTGGTGGCGTCACACTGCCAGTAGGGTCGAGCAACTTCCTGGCATTCTAGACAATGGTCTCGGTGCAGCACCTGGTCTTCGTGGTCCGGGCAACGGGGCCGAAAAACCTCGTCGAGATGGTACCAGTGAACCACGGGCAGCAGCTCGTTGAGCCGGGCGCTCACATAAAATTCAAATCGCGTCAGTTCGGGATGCCAGAAAAACCGGGAGGCGCCGTGCAGCAGCTCGTGGGCCCGCCATTTACGTCGATGGTTGGGGTTGTACGCCGGCAATGGCGCGTCCTGGAAAAACGAAAAGTACTTCGGCTCTACCAGAACACCATCGGCCCAGGCGGGGACGGTCCCGCCTTCCCACACGTCAATTTCGGGCTCCAACGGCTCGGGCATCGCCAATCGACGTCGCAGTTCATGGTGATAAAACGC
>SKMT01000331.1 GCA_007120915.1 Myxococcales bacterium
AGCACCGGATAGGCCAGATGTCGTTCGGCGTGCAGCGTCAGCCGTGCGGCGATGTCGTACAACTGGTCTTCGAGCACATCGAAGTCCTCTCCGTCCCAACCGTTGGTGACGATATCACTGGCCGTGGTCCCCATGGCGTTGATCAACAACGCCAACCGCCGCTTCTCCATCACCGCCGCCAGCACTGATATCAGGTAGGTAATCGTCAGCGTGATCACCACCAACCCGTTCAGCGCCGCCACCGTCGACAGCAATCTCCACCCGCCGGCGTCGGCGACGAGATCCCCGGTACCCAGCGTCAGAAACACCATGGCCGAAAAATAAGCCCTATCCGCCAACCCCGCCGGCTCCCCGGTCATCTGATGGATCACCGCCTCGTCGACGGCGCTGAACACCATCGTCCATCCCAACCACATCGGCACCACCCAGGCCAGAAACGTCAGTACCAGAATCACCGCCGCATTTGTCATCAATATGCGGTGATATTCCAGCCGAAGAAACAGCCCTCGGGCCACCTTCCAGCACCCGATGGTCACCGCCATCGTCATCGGTCCCCCGCCGTTGGTCGAGATCGTCGACCATAAGACGTCGAGCAGAACGATAGCGACGATGATCAGCCCGCCGATGATGAGCACCCAGGACAGCACGTCGTCTCGACCCGTCGAAGACTTGCAGTGGCGAACCACAAAACTCGACGCATCCGAACAGCCACCAAATCACTTCGAAGGCCAGGCCCAGCCCTCCGCCTGGAGCATCCTTGCGAGCATCACCCGCTCGTCGCTTCGCGACACGCAGGCCTGAATGCAGTCAGATTGCTCACAGATCGCCACGCCGAGTTGGCGCAAGGGCTGAACATCCGGAATGGGAGGCTGTTCGGCCTCCGAGAGGTGAACGCTCTGGATGCGCTGGCAATACAACGCAATGGAGTTGCGCAGCAGTTGCAGCGTCAGTTTGTTGGGGCGCACCTGCTCGTCGACACAGTCCGCCAGCAGAGTCACCGCATCTTCGAGCATCGCCAACGACCGCGGCAGCGCCGCATGCGAATCGGCGGGGTGAAAATACTGCAGCACCGGATAGGCCAGATGACGCTCAGCGTGCTCCATCAGATCCGACGAGATCCCGAGCAGTTGCTCCTCCAACGGATCGAAGCTGTCTCCATCCCAGCCGTTTTCCAGAATCTCGACCGCCGAATCCCCCAGAGCATCGATGGTCAACGCGAGCTTGCGCTTTTCGATCACCGCCGAAATCACCGACACCAGATAGGTGATCGTCAGCGAAATGATCACCAGCCCGTTAAACGACGCGACCATCGACACCAGCCGCCACCCCGACCCGTCAGCCACCAGATCACCGGTTCCCAGCGTCAGAAACACCATCCCCGCAAAATAGGCCCGATCCCAGCTCGTCGATGGATCGTAGGTCAACTGGTGGACCACCACTTCCGGAGAGGCGCTGAACACCAGCGTCCAGCCCAGCCACATCGGCACCACCCAGGCCAGAAAGATCATCACCAGGGTGACCACGGCGTTCATCTCCAGGATCCAGTGCTGCTTCGTGACCCGGAAGTGAAGCCGCGACCCCTTCCAACACGCCATGGTCACCAGTGCCGTCAGCGGCCCACCCCCGCGGGTCGACAACGCCGACCACAGCACGTCGATCAGCGGAATCGCAATCAGCAACACTCCTGCAACCATGATCAACCAGAACAACGTGGTACTCCGGGCTAAAAGTATTCGGTAAATCCTCAAGCGGCCGAATCTTCGTCGGGTTTCCGAACCGTCCGATGGGCCAAGGCGCCATCGCTGTTCATGTCGGGCGCTAAACTACGCGCCCGAGAGTGCTCAGGAGCCACCGTCGCGTTACACGGTGACATCCACTGCCAGGCGCTGATATCAACATCACAGTCTACCGGACCCGGTAAAGGCTCCCTGCGCGGAGGTTTATCGGTCACGATAGCCTTTTGGCTATCGGCAGTCGGTTTTGCGCACCGACCACCCGGTATAATCGTTTTTCGTCGCCTCCGACCGCCCTCTATCTACGCCCCAAGTTTATCGGCGATGAGGTCACCGGCGCGCAACGCCATCGCCATAATGGTCATCTGTGGGTTTACCCCCAACGAGGTGGGCACTGTCGACCCGTCGACTACATGCAGATTGTCCGTGCCGAACACCCGGTGGTCGAAGTCGACAACCCCCTCATCCGCGCTGGCTGCCATCCGGCAGGTCCCCAGCGGATGGGCGCCCAGAAGCTTGAAGTCCAGTGGCCCGGCGTTGGAATTGACCAGCCGCCGCGCCTCTTCCGGGCTCTCGACGACCTGGCGGCGACCGAACCCGACGAACACCTCCGAGGCGCCGGCCTCAAAAAACAGCTCCGAAAGAAGCGCAGTGCCCCGCTTCAGCCGCTCGATGCTGCGGTCTGAGAGCCGATAGCTGATCACCGGCATCCCGTCGGGGCCTCGCCGCACCGAACCGACGCCGCGATCGCGGACCATAAATCCGAACTGACCGATCTGCTCGAACCGGTCCATCCACTTCGTCAGTTTGTCGCCCACCCAGGGCAGAAGCGGACCGCTGATCTGGGGGTGCAGATAGTACCCCTCAAACCGGATTTCATCGTCCTCCATCGCCTCGAAGGTGTAGCCCTGGGGAATCGTGTTCCAGGGCTGAAGATTTTCGCCCATCCGCGCCAGAAGCCCGATGGCGGGGTGCACCGACAGGTTCTTGCCGATCCATTGGTTGCGAAGCCCGTTCTCCCGCAGAAACACCGGACTGTGCACCGCACCGCAGGCCACGATGATCCGGTCGGCCTTGATGCGCAGCCGCCGCGGTCGCCCGTGCGCATCGGTTCCCCGTGCTTCCACGGCCACCGCTTTCGACCCGTTCATCAGAATCCGGGTTGCCGGAAGCCCGGTGTACAACTCCGCGCCGGCCCGCAACGCCGCGGGCACCCAGGAGACATCTGCCGAGCGTTTTGCGCCTTCCGGACATCCCAGGATGCACTCTCCGGCGCCCGTGCAGCCCGGGGCATTCCGCGGCAGCGGGCCGTGCTCATACCCCATGCGTTCGGCGCCTCGGCCGATCACGTCGGCGATCTCGCCCAGCGCGTCGTCGTCTCCCGGTGCCAC
>SKMT01000587.1 GCA_007120915.1 Myxococcales bacterium
TCGCTTGACCAGTCGACGGGATAGTTCTCCAGCAATTCACCGTTGCCGTCGTAGACCTCGGCTTCTGGTTGGGTAGGAGAGTCGCGCTCGATGACGAATTCATCGTCGGGAAACTCAATGGCCGCCGGCGCCGAGGGGAGCGGATCATTGTCGTTGTCGTCGATGTCATCGCCACCGCCTGCATCTTCGGTCAGGGGAACAGGTTCGGGGTCTTCGATCAGCGGACAACCGGTGGTCAAAAGGGCGATGGATACTACAGCGGTGGCAACTCGGAGGGTCGGCATGTCAGGTGTGGGGCTGAAGGAGTGCAACGGAAGGTTGGAGAGCGACGCCAGTATAGTGGTAGTCGGGCTTGCTCGCTACAGCCGGGCAATTTACCATTGTGGGACCTGCATCGGATCGTTGTCAGTTCGTGAGTAGTGGAGCCATGTCGGACGTTAACGCCCCGTCGTTCATTGATTTCGACGTGCTCCGAGGGTGGCGGGAGCACCGAGATCCCGAGCTGCAGCAGCCCCATCGGCTGCCGGCGCTGGCACAGCTTGAAATGTTGGGCGATGATGGCGATCCGAAGGTGCAGTATTCGTTGCACGGCCCACAGGTAATGCTGGGGCGGTATCGCCCTCAACACGGCCCGGTCGATCTTCATCTTCCGCGCCTCAAAGATCATCAGCGGTATCGACTCGGCGCACCGCATGCTCAGTTGGAACTGAAGGAGGGCCGCTGGCAGGTCGAAGCGGTCAATCCGCGGGCGAGCACCGAGGTCGACGGGGTGTCTCACGAGTATCTGCACGAGCCAAGACCGCTGGAAGATGGGATGGAACTGAAGCTGGGGGTGGTTCGATTTCGGTTTCAAAGCACCGATATCAGCGTCGACGACTGGCAAAGCGCGCGAGACGAGCTTCTTCAGCAGGTGGATGGACCGGCGCTGTTTCTAAAGCGTGCAGGGGGGATCTGCGGGCCTTATCGTCGACTCGATGAGCGCCACCAGTTGGTGGTGGGACGTTCTCACCCAGGCCCCGGCGAACTTCCCGACTCCGGGCAGTGGCCGCCAGTTCCAGAGTCGTTCTGGGATCTGAGTGGGCTGTTCGATCACGAGCGCAATCTGGTTGGTTTTCAGCACGTCGCCGTCAGTTGTGAGGATGACGGGTGGTATGCGCGGGAGCTATCGACACGCCAGGATACCTTTGTCAACCGGGTGGCGATCACGGCCGAAAAAACGGTGCTGAGCAACGGTGATGAGTTGGCACTGGGAAGTGTGATCGTGCGATTTCACGATCCCGCTGATGGAGCAGATCAGACCCCGCGCCAGCACATTCCGACGGTGGTAGACTGGCAGGAAGAGAAGCCACCGGACCAGATGAATGTGCCGCCAGATCCGGGAGAAGACAGCTAATGGTGTCCACAGTGGACAATCCACTCGATGCCGATCGGCGCCTCGCCCGGATCCGCCAGCAGGAAGGGCCGGCAGAGGCGGTACTGTACGAGGGGGAGCCGAATCGGATGATGGCATGGAGCGGTGACAAGCAATGGTGGGAGCGTGTCGAATCACTGTACGAGCAGGCAGATCTGGCCGGGGTGGAGGCGATACCCCGGCTGGTGGGCGAAGTCGACGAGCCGGAACGTCGGCTGTTGATGAAATGCCCCGGACAGAACGAAGAGCTCTTCGACGTATGGAAGTGGCGCCATCTTGGGCGGGCCGAGACGGTGCGGGCGCTTCGCAAGTTGGCAGGAGCGGTGCAGGCGGTGCATGCGTCGGGGTGGTGTTTCGGAGGGCTGAACCGCAGTGATCTGTTGCTGGATGTGCAGTCAAAGCGACTGGTGGTGGGCGCGGTGTTTGGTCTTCGGAGGCTGGATGACGACCCGGAGACGCTGTGGCGAGATATCCGAGTGTTCGCAGAGTTGGCGTGGGAGAATTTTCTGGAACACGAGTATCCGGGGGGCCACCGGCTGGTAGAGTTGTTGCAAGACCGGGAGGCGATGGCCGAAACGGGGATCACCCAGCCCGGGTTGTCGCAACTGCTCGCCGGATGTGTCACGCCCTTCGGAGACCTGGCCTATGAAGGAGTTGAGCATCTGATCGCCGGGCTGGACAATCTGGCAGAAGAGATCCGCACTCCGCTGCAGTTTCGGGTGGGATCGCGCTCGACGCAGGGCACGCATATTTTCCGACAGAACAATCAGGATTCCTGCGGGCACGTGGTGGTGGATACGGTGTGTGGCTCGCGGCGTGTTCGGGCAGGCTTTTTCTGCGTCGCCGACGGTATCGGTGGAATCGAGGATGGTGAGCACGCCTCAGCGCTGGCGGTAAACACCGCCTGTGCGGCGTTCTGGCGTGCCTGGCGGCATTATGATGTGAGACAACTCGAAGCGTATCCTGCCGCTTTTGCCCGCGCCGTTGCCGCTGTAACCAGCCAGCGGCTGGTATTGCACGGTGATTTCGCCGAGCAGAACAACCGGGGTGGGACAACGTTTACGGGGCTGTTGGTGGCGGGACGGCGCGCGGGAATTTGCCATGTAGGTGACTCCCGGGCGCTGTTGGTTCGGGGCTCACGGTCGATACCGCTGACACGAGATCACACCCTGGCGGCGATTCTTGATGACTTAAACGAGACTCCCGGCAGCGAAGACGATGCAAGCCACAGCACGATCTCACGGTTTCTCAGCACCGGAACGCAGTTGGAGTACCATCGCATCGACGGCATCAGCGAAACCGGCGCCGAAGCACTGGGGTTGAGTAATACTGCTCGTCACACAGGCGGGTTCGAGCTTCAGAGCAGAGATCTTCTGGTGCTTACAAGCGACGGCGCCCACACTGAGATGACGCCGGCGCGCCTGAGACGATTCGTGGCTCTTCACCGCGACAGCCCCCGTCGGTTGTGCGATGCCATCGTCAATGAAGCGACCGAAAATATCGGGCGGGACAACGCCACGGCCCTGGCGGTGTATGTGGGGTGACAGAAGACAGAGGGCAGAGGACAGAAGACAGAAGACAGAAGACAGAGGACAGAAGACAGACAAACCCCAGCACGCCCTGGGCTTGATGCGAGTGGTCGCAGCAAATGGTCTTGTTCGTTTCTCCAGCATCGCCGTGATATGTGTCAGCTCCCAA
>SKMT01000490.1 GCA_007120915.1 Myxococcales bacterium
AGGCAGTGGGGTTGGATGGGTGTGGTGTCGTGTGAGGTGCCATGCAGCGCCGTCGCAGAGGATCTGCACTCTTTCCGATTTCCGAGTTCCGACTTCCGACTTCCGATGGGTTTTCTGCTTTTCTCTGTCTGATGGTTTGCGGGCGACCCGGTGGGAGCGGGTGAAAATCTGGAGACGAAGTAAAGGTGAATCGGAACTCGGAAGTCGGAACTCGGAAGCCGGAAAGGGCGTGACTCCGATGCGATGACGGCCCCAGGCGGTTCATCTGCAAGGGGAGAGCGAAACTCGACCTCGACCTCGACCTCGAGATCGACCCCGAGACCGAGATCGACCCCGAGATCGACCCCGAGATCGACCCCGAAATCGACCCCGACCTCGACAACGCGAGCGACCGAAGGTCCGGGAGCTTGAAACCGACCCTTCGGGTCGTTATAGAGGCGGTGGATGTATGGCAGTCTGGGCGGCGAGCACGACGGTCGGTCCGGTTTGCGATGCACGACATGAAGCAACGAGTCATTGGGAGCGGCGCAAATTCAGCAGTATACGGAGAGGAGTATCCGATGAAGTTTCGAATGAAGACGATGGCATTATTGGTATCGCTGGCATTTGCCGGTGGTGCGGCAATTGGCTGTGGGCCGGCGGATGACGTGCCCGGCAACCAGACTGAAAACCAGCAGAACAACGACGAAAACAACGACGAGAACAACGACGAGAACAACGACGAAAACAACGACGAGAACAACGACGAAAACAACGACGAAAACAACGACGAGAACAACGACAACAATGATCTGCCGGAGTACGATGCTCCGGAAGAGCCGGGAGATGTGCTTCTGTCGGAGCTGATGCGATCACCCACACAGGCTGATGCGGCCGACGGACAGTGGGTGGAGTTCATCAATGTCACCGATGAAACGCTCGATCTGTACGGATGCTTCGTCGACAGCTCGGCGCAGGATGATCCGGTGGAGATCGAGGAGAACCTCGAGATCGGCGCCGATGAGCTGGTGACGATCGCCAGCGGCGACGATCCCGGCTTTGAGCCCGATATGGTCATCGACGACCTGACGCTGAGCGAAGACGCCGGCGATCTGATGCTGGTGTGTGACGAGGAGCTGATCAGCGGGATCTTCTACGACGACGGCGATCGCTATCCGAACGTCGAAGGGGTGAGCCTGGTGCGGGATCCGGACTTCTTCGATGTGGAGTTTCACGACGAGCCCTGGCTGTGGTGCGACGGCACCGGGGAGTACAACGGCAGCGATGTGGGAAGCCCCGGTGAATTGGCAGAGGCGTGCCCCTGGTACGATTCGAGCACGGCCGATGATATCCAGGAGGTGCGCGATGGCATCGATGACGCCGACGGAGAGGAAGCGACGTTTGACGACACCACCTTCGAGTCGGTGATGGTCACCTACGTGCGCCCGCGGATCGGAAACGATACCGCCGGGTTCTTCGTGCAGGCATCCGACGACGGCCCGGCGCTGTTCGTGGACGTTGAAGATGCGGAGACTACCGAGGACATTCCGGTGCGCCGCGGCCAGGTCATCGATCTGGAAGTGCTCGCCGGGGACACCGGCTCCAGTGGCCACTATGTCAGCGACTACGGAGATCTGGAGATCATCCGGCTGTACATCCCCCCCAGCGAGCTGGCGGTGGATGTCAGTGACACCGATCTGGTCGACGAGCTGGACGACTACGAGCACCGAGTCGTCTCCGCGGAGATGACCATCGAGTCCGTACCGGGCTGGGCGGGCAGCGGTTTTGAGGCCTACGACGTGACCACCGACGGGGTTGGCGACGTGGGAGATCTGGAGTTTCGCGTTCCCCTGTTTCTGGTGGATGCCCTGAACCTGGAGATCGGCTGTGACATCGCCACCGAGGCGCTGCCGCTTTGGCGCCACAATGAGAATCCCCAGATTTCGGCTTGGAACGTCTTCGAGGTGATGGTCACCGATTGCACGCCCACCGACGTGATTTCGGCGGCGGCGATTGACGAACATCACGTCGAAATCCACTTCGATCGGCTGATGGGTCTGGCCTCCCCCGACGACTTTACCATCGACGGGCTCGATGTGGATGGTGTCAGCGTCAGCGAAGGCGTGCTCACTCTGGAGACGAGCGAACAGGACGCCGGCGAAGACTACACCGTAGAGTTCGACTCGGCGGTCACCGACTACTGGGGCAATGACCTGGGAAGCTCGTCTGTCGACTTTGTGGGCTACGAGCCGCTGGAGATCGCGATCAGCGAATTTATGGCCCGCTACCACCACGGAAATTACACCACCGGCTTCGGTGAGTACGTGGAGCTGCACAACCCCGGCGACGACCCCTTCGATCTGGACGGTTGCATCTTTGATCGGCCCGATCTTCAGTCGGAGCTGGAAATCCAGGACGTCACCGTCGATCCCGGCGAGGAAGTCATCCTGATCAGCGAACAGGGCAACGACATGGGCATCGACGCCGATGATGCTGCCGGAGAGTTGCCGTTCGGTGTGCTCAACGCTGGCACCACCTTCGAGCTTCGCTGCAACGGCGAGGTGAAGGATTCGATCACCTACACCGGCGCCCACGTGCTGTTGGGCGTCTCCTTCCAGAAAGACGTCGACTACCTGGGTGCGCCAAACCCGGCCGATCGCATCGGCCAGAACACCTGGTGCTTCACCCCGGAGGACAGCGACTACGAATTCGCCACCGGAAGCGAAGACGGTCACCCGAAATACGGCACCCCGGAAGCGACGAACACCAGTTGTGAGTAACCGGTAAGGCCGATCTCGAGGCCGGTGTCGGTCTCGAGGTCGGTCTCGGTCTCGAGGTCGAGCCCCCAAAAAAAATGCCCCCAGGCGAAGCCCGGGGGCATTGGGGTTTGAGCCTGCCCGGGGGGAAGGCAGGCTCTGAGGGGGTTGGCCAGTTCGGTTGGGGGGGATCCGAACTGGCCTGCGTGTCGGGTATGCTCGTTGGTGTAGAGGGAGGAGCATATGACCTCTCCCGTGAAAAAAAGGGGGGGGGACACGGGAAAGAGGTCCAACCCGACACAGCCCGAAGCTAACCGACACGCGAGGGGGCGTCAAGTAATATTGAAGAAAATTTCAATGAGGGTGCAAATCCG
>SKMT01000495.1 GCA_007120915.1 Myxococcales bacterium
GATCGAGGCCGCGAAAGAGGTTGGTGTTGAATCCACCGCACAATCCGCGGTCGCTGGCAATGATGACTACCAACGTCTTTTCGGGGTTGTCGCGCCGCTCGAGCAGCGGATGAGCCTCGTCGTCGATGCGCTCGGCCAGCGCGTCGATCATGCGCTGCATCCGGTATGCATAGGGACGCGACTCTTCCATGCGCTCCTGTGCTTTTTTGAGCTTGGCGGCGGCCACCATCTTCATCGCCCGCGTGATCTTGCGGGTGTTTTTGACGGAGTCGATCCGCTTTCGAATGTCCTTTAAATTTGGCATGTCGTCGTCTTTTGAGCTGACAGATCCGGTCGAGAAGGGGCGGGCCCCTCCAAAAAGGAGGGACATGGCGCTTGGGCGCCGTTCACTCCGCAGCCGCTTCTTCCTCGTCGCGGCTGGCGATGAAATTGGCGGTGTACTCCTCGAGGATGTCGACGACATGAGCGGTCACGTCGGACTGGTCGTCGCTTCGAGCATCTTTGCCGAATTTTCCGTCACCCTTGATCTTGTCCCAGATCTCCTCGTCTTTGCTTTCGGCGAAGGGATACAACTCCTCTTCGTAGTCCGCCAGCTCCGCGATTTCGAGATCGCCCAAAAAGCCCTCGTTGGCGGCAAAGATGATCAGCGCCTGCTGGGCCACGTCCAGCGGTTGGTACTGGCCCTGCTTGAGAATTTCGACCAGACGCTCACCCTTGGCCAACTGGGCCTGGGTTGTGGCGTCGAGGTCGGAGGCGAACTGACTAAATGCCTCCAACTCGCGGAACTGGGCGAGGTCGACGCGCAGGGTACCGGCGACGTTTTTCATGGCGCCGATCTGAGCGGAACCACCGACACGGCTCACGGAGTTACCGACGTCGATCGCCGGTCGGACACCGGCGTAAAACAGGTCGGTCTCCAGATAGATCTGGCCGTCGGTAATGGAGATGACGTTGGTGGGGATATACGCGGAGACGTCACCGGCCTGGGTTTCGATGATCGGCAGGGCGGTGAGGCTGCCGCCGCCTTCTGCTTCGCTCATCTTCGCGGCGCGCTCCAGCAGTCGGCTGTGCACGTAGAAGACATCACCGGGGTAGGCTTCGCGTCCCGGGGGCCGTCGCAAAAGAAGCGACAATTCGCGGTAGGCGACGGCGTGCTTGGACAGATCGTCGTAGATGATCAGCGCGTGCTGTCCGTTGTCGCGGTAGTACTCGCCCATCGCCGCGCCGGTGTAGGGCGCCATAAACTGAAGGGGAGCGGGCTTGGAGGCGGAAGCAGACACGACGGTGGTGTACTCCATCGCCCCGTGCTGTTCGAGGCGGTCGACCACCTGGGCGACCGTCGATTCCTTCTGGCCGACGGCGACGTAGATGCATTTCACGTCGGTGTTTTTCTGGTTGATGATGGTGTCGACGGCCACGGCGGTCTTACCGGTCTGTCGGTCACCGATGATCAGCTCACGCTGGCCACGGCCGATGGGGACCATGGAGTCGATGGCCTTCAACCCGGTCTGAAGCGGTTCGGCGACCTCCTGGCGGGGGATGATCCCGGGGGCCTTGACCTCAGCGCGGCGGCGGTTTTCGGCGTCGATGGGGCCTTTGCCGTCGATGGGTTGGCCCAGGGCGTTGACCACCCGGCCTTCCAGCTCGGGGCCGACGGCCACGTCGACGATGCGGTCGGTACGCTTGACCTCGTCGCCCTCGACGATTTCGCGGTCATCGCCCATCAGGGCGACCCCGACGTTGTTTTCTTCCAGGTTGAGGACCATCCCGTAGACGTCACCGGGAAATTCCAGCAGCTCGCCGGCCATCGCCGACTCCAATCCGTGAACGCGGGCGATACCATCGCCGACGCTGATCACGGTGCCGGTTTCACTGACTTCGACGCGCTGGTCGTAGTCCTCGATCTGATCTTTGATGATGGAGCTGATCTCGTCGATATTGATGTCCATCTTCGCGTCACCTCTAGGCTCGGGGCTTCTCGGTCAGCGATCCAACAAGGGAGGCTGTCGTCGAATGCCCGGGATGAGTCGTTATTACACTTCTCTTAGAATTGCGTCGCGCATCCGCTGCAGATGATTGCGCACGGATCCGTCGTAAATGGTGCCACCGACACGGGCGACGACACCGCCGATGAGCGATTCGTCAACCTCGGTGGTCATGATCACGTCTTTGCCCACCAGTTCGCCGAGGCGGGACTGGAGTGATTCGATTTGGTCGTCGCTCAGTTCGGTCGCCGATGTAACGGAGGCGCGTGCGCGGCCGAGGTGGTCGTCGGTGCGCCGTGCGTATTCGTCGGCGATGGCCTCGATGTGGCGGATGCGATCGCGGTCGATGAGCAGGAGCATGAAGTTGCGGAACAGCCGGGGCCAGCCCGCCTTGTCGACGAGCGCTTCGATGACGTCGCGCCGCTCGTTGAGCTCGACGGCGGGGTTGGTGAGCACGTTGCGCAACTGCGCGCTGTCGGCGAACAGAGTCGCCGCGTCGTTGAGGGCGTCGCCAAGCGGTTCGAGCTGGTCGTGTTCGATGCCGAGCTCAAAGAGCGCCTGAGCGTAGCGTTTGGCCGCCGGTGATTCTGCCATAACTGCTCCTGCGTGGCTGTCCGCGCCCCGGAGGGCGGGCGGTTGGGTACGTCGTTACGTCAGTTCGGGGACTTGCCGGAGGCGTCGAGCCCCTCGAGGTAGCTGCTGAACAGCGCCTGCTGGGCGTCGTCGTCCAGCGCGTCGATCGCCTTGTCGCGGGCGAGGTCGACGGCGAGTTGGACGGCCTGGTTCTCCAGCATCGCCCGGGCACGCTTGACCTCCTGGTCGATGGTGGCTTCGGCGTCGCGGCGCATCTTCTCGACCTGTTGTTTGGTCTCGTCGATGATGCGCTGTTTTTCGCGTTCGCCCTGAGCGTGATACTCGTCGAGCAGCGCCTGGCGCTGTTGTTCGAGCGCTTCGAGCTTGGCGTTGTACTCTTCGAGTTTTGCTTCCGCTTCTTTTCGTGCCTGTTGAGCCGCTTCCATCTCGCGGACGAACTCGGCGCGGCGGTTCGCGAAGAACTGCTGGATGTAGTCTTTGCCGAAGTAGTAGATAATCCCGGCGAAGATCGCGAAGTTGAC
>SKMT01000677.1 GCA_007120915.1 Myxococcales bacterium
CAGTAGCGTTTCCAACGTCATGAGGTCGTGAGGTCGTGGGGTCATGATGCCCGCCCATAAATCTTAATTAGCCGAAGGCGTCCTTAATAGAAGGCGGTGGTGCCGGCACGCAGCTGCAGTAAGATCGATAACCCGCGAACAAAGGAAGTACGTTGAGTCTGTTGAGCGCAAGAGATCTGATCGACCGGGCGAACTCCGATGAGGCCGACGAGCACCATCATCCGGCCCCCGAGTTGGAGCTAGATCACCTGGACACGCTGTGGCTCCAGGTCACCGGGACGTTGTGCAACCTGGCCTGTCTACACTGCTTTATCTCCTGCGGGCCCAAAAACGACAGCCACGACATGATGACGCTCGACCAGGTCGAGGGTGCCATCGGCCGCGGCGTCGAGGAGGGGGTCAAGGAGTTCTACTACACCGGCGGGGAGCCCTTTATGCACCCCGAAATCCAGACCATGATCGACATGGCGCTGGCCCACGGGCCGCTGACGGTGCTGACCAACGGCATCCTCATCGACGACGAGATGGCCGCCTGGCTCGGCGAGCGGTTTCGAAGCTCGCGCTACAGCTTCGATCTTCGGGTGTCGCTGGATGGGACCACCCCGGAGGAAAACGACGCCATCCGCGGGCGTGGTACCTTCGAGAAGATCCTGGCGGGAGTGGATCGGCTCGTCGACGAAGGGATCAATCCCGTGATCACTGTGACCACCTGTCACGCCGAGTTGGGCGGGGAAGCGGGGCGAGAGCGGTTTTTTGAGCTGTTGCGACGTCGAGGGATCGACAAACCGAGGCTGAAGTTTCTGGCTCCCTTCAAAATTGGGCGAGAAGAGCGCCGCGATCAGGGCTATCAGCACTACGAACGGCTCCAAGAGGGGGACCTCGACGACGAGGCCCGCCAGACCCTGCAGTGCTCAAGCTGTCGGATGGTCACCGCCAAAGGGGCCTACCCGTGCCCGATCCTCATCGAAGAAGAAGACGCCCGAATGGGCGACACCCTCGATGATGCCCTTCAGCCCATCGAGCTTGATCACCCGGCCTGTTACACCTGCTTTGTGGAGGGGGTGACGTGTCGGACATAAGCGCCCGATTCGCCATCTTCGGCGGTGTCTACAACAACTACCTGAGCCTGGAGGCGACCATCGACGATGCCCGCAGCCTCGGCGTCGACGCGATGTACTGCCTGGGCGATATGGGCGGGTTCGGCCCCCATCCGGATCGAGTGTTCCCCCTGCTTCGCGACCAGCACGACATCCGGGTGATGCAGGGCAACTACGACCACTCCATCGGCAACCGGCTCGACGACTGCGCCTGCGGGTACACCGACCCCAGAGACAACCACTTCGCTCAGATCAGCTACGACTACACGCTGGAACATACCGCCGACGAGCACAAAGACTGGTTGCGCGATCTACCAGACCACTTCCGCGCTGAATGGGCGGGGCAAAAGGTGCTGATGGCCCACGGGTCGCCCAGGCGGGTCAACGAATTTCTGTGGGAGTCGACCTGCTCCGATGCATTTCTGGAGTATCTGCTCGACGACCACGACGCCGACGTGCTCTTCGTCACCCACACGGGTATCCCCTGGAAGCGAAGGCTCGACTCCGGCGGGCTGGTCGTCAACGTCGGCGCCATCGGCCGGCCCGCCAACGACGGGCGCACCGACGTCGACTACGCCGTCGTCGATGTCCGCAACGATAGCCTGGAGGTGAACTTCCGTGCCGTCGGCTACGACTACCGACGGCTCGCCGACGAGATGCGCAGCGAAGATCTCCCCGAAGAGTTTGTCGAAACCATTCTCACCGGCTGGTGGACCACCTGCCTGGAGATTCTACCGGCCAAAGAACGCGCTTCCGGTCGGTACTGAGACGGTTATTGGTTATTGGTTGTTAGTTATTGGTTGGTGGCTGTCCGGCGGCGGGTGGCAGTTCCTAGCTTTTATGATGTTCATGACAGACCGGTAACGACCAACGAGCGCTCAGTAGCCTCTACACGCCCCGCCAGGAGCCAACCAATAACCGCTCAGTGGCCTCTAACGCCTCGCCAACAACCACCAACCAATAACCAATAACCAATAACCAATAACCACCAACCAATAACCACCAACCAATAACCAATAACCAACACACCGCAAAGAGGTTAGTCGTCCTCGCGGAAGAAGAGTTGGACCCGCGAGCCCTCGCGTACCCGGGCGGTCTTGACCTCCGACATCTCCCCGTCCTCAAATTCGATCTGCACCTCGTGGCGTCCCGGATCCACATCCAGCGTCTCCGGTGTGCGCTCGTCGAGGTCTTCGCCGTTGAGGTGGATGTTGCCGCGGGGGCGGGAGTACACCGTCAGTCGACCCTGGTCGTCATCTTCTTCTTCGTCGGACTGCTCTTCTTCCTCGTCTCTGCGCTGTGCTCTCGCCTCTCTTCGCTGCGGGCGTTCCGGGGCTTCACCGCTGGAGTCCATCCCCGTCAGGTCGACCATCAACATCCGCCGCTCCCCGGGATTAAGCTCGATTTCGTATACCCGCATACTGTCGCCGTATTCGACGATGACCTGATGGGTCTGACGGGCCGGCAGCGACATCCCCCGGTTTTGCAGATCATCGGAGTAGGCGGGATAGGGCTCGCCGTTGACCTCCACGTCGGCCACCGCAAAGTTGGTGATCACCACCAGCGTACCCTCGCCCTGGTAGTCCGTGGAGGCGTGGGCGGGAGCTGAGAAGGCGAGAAGCACCGCACAGATCGAAAGGGCGGCAATTGCGAGGGCGGTCGGTTTCATAGAAGCCGGGGGGACGAGAGATTTTCACAATAGTCAATAGTGCACTTCGTCTCGGAGATTACAACTTTCATTGGACGCCGTTGTATTTCTTCTGGTTTGCGAAGGGCCCCTCCGCCGCTTCGCGGCACCTCCCCACTCGTGCCTCGTGGGGAGGGAAGCCGTGCAGCTAAGTACCGCGTTTGGTTTGCGACGAGTATTTCGACCGGTAGATGGCAGCACGGCTTCCCTCCCCGGATTCGCCGGGGAGCTGCCGAACGAGCGCAGCGATGTGAGGCGGAGGGGCCCTTCGCACACCAGAAGACTCCCTCCCCACTCGTGCCTCGTGGGGAGGGAA
>SKMT01000716.1 GCA_007120915.1 Myxococcales bacterium
AACGGGCGGTGATCACATCTATGTCCCTGATTTGCGAACATGAATCGGTTTTGCTAGCTTTCACGCGCACTGGTGGCTGTGCGCCGCAGGTGGTGTGTTTCTAGAGAGCTGATTTCCCGAACCCACTGGTCAGTCTCCTTCCGAACCACCCCGCGCCCGGGGGTGTGGCCGAACTAAAGAGGGAACTGAGTCCCCACGAGTTTCGAATTCAAGAACGAGAGAGTCAGATGATGAGCAGGTTGCACAAAAGCTGTGTTCGAATGCTGGTGGTGGCGATGATCGCCGCGTTGGTCGTCGGTTGCGGGGACGAAGATCTTCACGGTGATAATGCCGGTGAAAATCAAGACCAGCAAAATCAGGATAATCAGCAAGAAAATGACGACGAGGGCTGCGCCGACGACGAGCAGTGGAATCCGGTGCTCGAAGAGTGCGTGGAGGCCAGTGGAAACAACGACGACGAGGAGTGCGCCGAAGACGAGTACTTCGAGGACGGGGAATGCCAGGCGAAGTGCCCGGCCGACGAGTTCTGGGATACGGAAGAAGAGGAATGCGTCGACATCGACGGTGACTGCGGAGAGTTCGAGGAGTGGGACGAAGACCTCGAAGAGTGTGTGCACACCGGCGAGTGTGGTCCGGGAAGCATCATCGGTCAGACTTGCCGTCCCGACGAAGCAGTCCTTCCCGGCGCGCAGGTGACGCTGGAAGGTCAAGACTGCGACGGCTACGAGTTTGAGATGGAAACCCAGGCCGACAACAACGGAGACTACTCCTTTGAAGATGTGCCGGCGGGCATTCACTCGCTGACCATCAGCTCCGGTTCCTGGGAAGACACCGACGACGTCATCGTGCAGAAAGGCACGGAGACCGATCTGACCACGGAGGCGGCCAAGATCTGCGTGGAAGGCGACTCGGTGAACATCGCCGTGTTCGAGGGGTCCTTCGACGACATCGGTTCGATTCTCGACGGGATGGACATCGATTACTCCTCGTACAGCGGATCCACCGAGATCGGGAACCTGGTCAACGATATGAGCGCGCTGGAAGAGTATGACATCGTGTTCGCCCAGTGCGGAACGGCGTCGCTGACGACGCTTCCCGACAGCGATGTCGCCGAAAGCAACCTGCGCCAGTTCGTGAATACCGGCAACAGCCTGTACGCCTCCGATCTGCGCAGTGAGTACATCGGGAATACGCTGGAAGATGCAGCGACGTTCAGCGGATCAGGTTCATCGCAGACGGTGGATGTCGATGTGGTCACTCCGGAGATGCAGGATCTGGTGGGGCCGACCACGGAGATCGTGTTTAACCTGGGTGGATGGCACGTCATCGAGTCGGCCGGCCCGGCGACGACGGTGCACTTCGAGGTCGATCGGGATATCATCAACGTAAGCCATCCCGACCAAATGGTGCCACTGATGTTCGTGTATCACGACCCCATCGGTGATGGTCGGGCGATCTACACATCGTTCCACAACAACCAGCAGGCCACCGGTGATATGCAGGACATTCTGGAGCACATGATCTTCCAACTGTAAGGGCGTACCGGGCGAGATGGAGGGGACGGGCTGACAACATGAATAAGATTTTTTGCTGATGGAGGCGCCATGAGGCGTGCAATGCGGATAGTGGTGATCGTAGCATCGGCGATGTTGGTGGCGGGGGTGGCATTGCTCGGTTGTTCGGAACCGGTGGCAGGTGGGTCGGGCGGTACGCAATCGCCGGAGGACTGCGAAGAGGATGAGGAGTTTCATCCTGTCGCCGAAACCTGCGTGTCCGAAGATGAACTCAACGGGGACAATGACGGTACCAACGACACCTCCAACTCGGGGTCGAACTCCGGGACCAATCAGGGTACAAACAACAACAGTGGGACCAACTCGGGGGCGAATAACACCGAAGAGTGCGGCCCCGGTATGATCAAGGGGCAGGCCTGTCGGCCCGACGGTTCATCACTGGCGGGGGCACAAATCGAGCTCGAAGGGGAAGACTGCGACGGGAATCCCTACACTGATTCGGTGACCGCCGACGAACAGGGCATGTACGAGTTGGACGGGGTGCCAAGCGGGGAGCACGAGATGACGATCAGCTCCGGGTCCTTCGAGACCTCTCAGCCGGTATATGTCAACCCCGGTGAGGTCACCGATCTGGAGCAGGAAGCGGCCAAAATTTGCGTCGGTGACAGCGAGGTTGAGCTGGCGCTGATCGAGGGCGGGTACGACGACATCGGCGCGATTCTAAACGATCTGGAGATCGATTTTGATGTTGTCGGCACCGACGAAGGAGTCGGCGTCGATGATGCCGCCGACTTTCTCAGCGATCCCGCCGAGATGCAGACCTACGATATTCTGTTTATCGAGTGCGGTGGGTTATGGACTGCGCTCAACGGCAATGCCAGCGTCAGCATCGGCGAGGTGATGGACAACCTCAGCGAATTCGTGGAGGCCGGCAACAGCCTGTATGTCTCTGATCAGGCTCACCCCTTTGTGCAGCTTGCGCTGCCCGATGCCATCGACTTTTACAACGAGAGCGACCAGAGCCCGGAAAATAGCTGGATGGGAGAGGACTACGGCACCGGTTTTGGTGGCTCACCGTTGAACGCCGACGTGGTCAGCTCCGAGATGTCGGGTGTGCTGGGGATGAACACGGTGGATCTGGTGCTGACCGGGGGCTGGGCGATACCGGTGTCCGCCGGGGCGGACTCCACGATTCACTTCGAGGGAGATGCCAATGTGATGATGAGCACGGAGATGGTCTACGACGTACCCCTGATGGTCACCTACGACGAACCGGGGTCGGTGGAGGGACGGGCGATCTTTACGGCGTTCCACAACCAGGAACAGGCGGACGACGTCATCCAGGAGATCATGGAGTACATGATCTTTCAGTTGTGAATGCACAGGTCGTGGGGTCGTGAGGTTGTGAAGTCGTGGGGTCGTGGGGTCGTGAGGTCGTGTGCCACGAAGGGTCGATCGAAACTCCCCAGAAATCGTTAGATAGCCGGAGGCGTAGTTCAGCCGCAGGCGTCCCTAATCTAGAGTTTCGTCATTCTGACCGTCATTTACGCAGCGTCATGATCGAGAATTTCCTGTTGTGGCCACG
>SKMT01000518.1 GCA_007120915.1 Myxococcales bacterium
GCAACCCTTCGATTCGCCTGGAATCGCCGATCCATCGCCGTACCACCGATGACAATGAACCGACTCGGCATCCTCGCCCCTTGCTTTGACCACCTGGCCAGCTCGGAGTTGTGGAGCGTACCCTGTTTTTGGCGGCCGTTTGAGGAACTCGATAACCTGTGGTTCCCCTCCACGATCGTCCCGCCTTGCCGGGACGCAGACGCTGCCCAAATCGTACAGGTCTTACGCGCACTACGCCCCCATAACCCGTAGCCGACAACGAGGCCGGCTCCGGCCGCAGGTGAAATTGTCGAATCTGCTGAAATCATCTCAGTGTCTCGTCTCCTCTCACCGTCGGGCGGCCCCGGCCTGGCCAATTCAACGATCTACCGGGACCGACGTCGGGATCGATTCGTCGGTTTCGATGTTCGCAAGATCCGCCGCAGGTGGCTGAGACAGACACCGGCGGGGCCCGCAGATCTATTGTCGATAAAATCCACCCCGTTTTTGCGTCTGGAACTACAATAACCTGGAAACCTGCTGCTCCAGATGCTCCGATTGGCCTTGATATATCTAAGAATGCGAGATCTTAAGGTTTTTTGTGTTGTTTTGTGATGTTCGTATTTTTCCGTTTGCTCATCGGGTCAAAACGATCGTCTGTGAACGGCTGGTTCTGGACATCCACTCTCCGGCTGCGAGCATCTTGCGCCGTCGGGGCGAATGTGGGACGGTTTCGAGGTGTTTTTTGCCATGACGGCGGGAGCCCTGAGAACGATGCTCAAAGAATTTCTAAATCTGTTTCGAAACGAAGATGACGGTGCGGACCAGGTTGAACACCCTCACCTGGAGAAGTTGCGCAGCGAGGAGCACGCCGATTCGACGTATCTGGAGTTTCTGCTCCAGCAGGTGCGCCCCCATGTGGCGCAGCGGTTGGAACAACACCCCGACAGCGACCCGATCCTGGAGGTTGCCACCGGAATTTTCGCCGAGATGTTTCCCGATCGATGGCAACAGCCCGATGGACCGCTGAGGGACCGCTGGACGCCGGGACAGAAGGCAGATTTGAGCGGGGAGCCCCCCCAGCCGCCGGACACCGCCGCTGCTCCGCCAGCCCCTCCGGCCCCACCTCCGGTCGATGATGTGGATGTTGGCTCCGACGCCGATGAACCATCAGACGAAGAGACGGATCCAGATAGTGAGCCGTCTGCTCAGCTCCAGGAGGACTCGGAGACTGAGGACGCTCCCGGCGACAACGACGCCAGCGATGAGACCGCTGAAGGCGACAAACCGGCACAATCCGAGGGAAACGACGACGAAGAAGCAGTTGACGCAGATTCGTCCAACCAGCGCGAAGAGGAGAAAGAACAGCAGGAGAAGGCGCCTGAGGACGATGCCGAAGAAGAGAGCACCGAACCAGAAGATACCGATCAGCTATCGGATGGTGATGATGACGAGGAGGCTTCGGAACAGGAGCAGAAAGACGTCGCCGTCGAAAAGCTCGACGACGAGATCCACGGGATCGAAGAGCTCGGTGTGGTCCAGGAGGAAGTCGTCGATTCCTCCACTCCCGCTGGATTTGTAAGCGCCCTTGATGAAACGGCTGAGTTTCAACCACCACCTCCCCCTGCATCGGGAACCCAGGGGGTGATGCCGTTGGACGACGCGGCGGTCTTACACGGTGCGCGCATCTTGCTTGCGGTGCTGCTGGACAACGATCGTCTGCCGGTGTCCAACCAGCTAAGCCCACGTGAATTGCTGATGGCTGCTGCGTTGTGGACTCGGCTTCTGATGCGCGACACCAATATCGACGATCGGGTCAAGCAACTGGCCCGGCTGGTCGAGCAGAAATTTACCGACAACCATTTCAGCCAGGCCGGGCTGCTTCTGAAGCTGTTTCCCACCAACCGGGAAACCCGCATCAACAACGACCGTCAGTTGTTTTTTGAGGACTTGATCACGCGGCTGGGGGTCCATGACCGGTTCGGCAGCGGGAGCGATGGAACCATCGGTGAGAGCATCGACCAGCTTACTGAACTGAGTCTGGATGATGACGCGGCGCTGCGCGAGGCATTCGAGAAGCTCGCCGAGACCACGGGACTGAACTTGCACCTGTATACGCGCAGTCCGGCCGATGTTGATCGGTGGCGCACCCTGGTGGAGACGACGAATCGTCCGGAGGCGGTCTGGTATTTCCTCGACAAGATCCCGCCCCGGCGCTGGCGCAGCGTCGCCGATGGCGACGAGCGTGCTGTCGAAACTGCACTTCGCGAGCATATTGTACGCCCAATGGTCCGTGACTACGTCATCCGTCAGGTTCAGACCTGTTATTTCGTGTTGCGAACAGTGGGAGACACCGGGCTGGAGCCGTATCTGGACTCCTTTTTCGACTGGTCCGAGAAGTGTTTCGACATCGACGCCACCGCCTTTATGCCCGAGATCCACGAGCGCATTACCCGGGAGCGCCATCTCATCGCCCCGGTGTTCGCCGACATCTACGAACGGCACTTCCGAGAATCGGTCCACCAGCTTCTCACCGACTTTGATGACGACCAGTTGCACGACGCGTTCGAGGGGGCCATCGAGCGCATCGCCACATCCAGCCCGGATGATGTCACCGACGGCAACTACGATCTGGGCGGATTCGTGCTCGATGCCTACCTGGAGTTTGAGTACCCGGAACCGCGCTTCGGCTTCGGGATGCACCGGCTGACCTGAGTTGCCCGCCATTGCGCCGACCTCATCGCCGTCATACCCTCGCAGGTCATTCGACTGTTGTGATGTGGCCCGGACCAGCGACGTGGAATCGGATCTGAACATACTGGTTATCGACGATGAGGAGAGCATCCGCCACATGCTCAGCGTGCTGCTGGGCGGGGAGGGCTGGATGGTCACCACCGCCGACGACGGCGAAGAGGGGCTGAAGGCGCTCTTGGCCAACGACTACGACCTGGTGTTGTGTGATGTGCGTATGCCCGGGATCGACGGGCTGGAGTTGCTCGACGAAATCAGCGAGCGCGGCATCGACACCACGGTCATCGTGATGAGCGCCTTCGGAAGTCGCGAGCTTGCGATCAAAGCGCTGAAGGCGGGGGCCTATGATTACATCGACAAGC
>SKMT01000403.1 GCA_007120915.1 Myxococcales bacterium
GCCCCCTCCGCGTGCTCTTCCGCGCTCCGCGTCCAGCGCTCCGCGCCTCATGTTCAGCGTATCTGCGCCCTCCGCGTTCCGCGCCCTCTGCGTCTCAGCGGTCCCGCGCTGCAGCGTTTCCGCGTCTCGTGCGGCGTCGTCGCAGAAGAGCCGCACCCTCTCGGTTTTCGGATTCACTTCCGCTTTTACTTCTACTTGAGTCATCGGGTTTACGCGCGATCCGTGGAGGTTGCTCGTCAGCCATCCGACAGAAGTGGAAGTAAAAGCGGAAGTGAATCCGAGATCCGAGAACTGAGAAGTAGACGCCGGAGGCGCGTAGCGGGAACTGAGAAGTAGGCTCGACCACCACCGATCCTGCGTTTGACACACGCCTGCACCCGTGCTGTATTCCCGCCGAAGTCAGTTCCAATCCCCTAACTACCAGCGAGGAAACAACGGTGTCGACATTTCTCCAAGACCACGCTCGAACACACATGTGCGGCGAACTTCGCGAGGCCGACGTCGGTGAGACGGTCACCCTGATGGGCTGGGTGGATACCCACCGCGACCTGGGCCGGTTGACCTTCGTGGATTTGCGCGACCGCACCGGGGTTACTCAGCTTCGGTTCGACCCTCACCACGCCGAAGAGATCCACGACACCGCCGACGAACTGCGCTCGGAGTGGTGCATCGCTGTGGTCGGCGAAGTGGTCAGCCGCGGGGCGAACAAAAACCCCGACCTGCCCACCGGCGACGTGGAGGTGCTCCCGGAGAAACTTCAGGTGTTTTCCCGGTCCAAGACCCCGCCGTTTGTCATCGAAGACGACCCCGATACCACCGAGGAAAACCGGCTTCGACACCGCTATCTCGACCTTCGCCGCCAGCCGTTGCAGGAGGCGATGCTCACCCGCAGCGAGACCAATGGGCTCACCCGCAACTATCTGCTCGACAACGGATTCGTGGAGTTCGAAACACCGGTGCTCACCCGGTCCACCCCCGAAGGTGCGCGGGATTACCTGGTGCCAAGCCGCATCCACCCCGCGAAATTCTACGCCCTTCCTCAGTCGCCGCAGTTGTTCAAGCAGCTCCTGATGATCTCCGGGTTCGACCGCTACTTCCAGATCGTCAAATGCTTCCGCGACGAAGACCTGCGCGCCGACCGCCAGCCCGAATTCACCCAGATCGACATGGAGATGTCCTTCGTGACCCCCGAGGACGTCATCGAGGTCTGTGAGGGGCTGATGGCTTCGATCTTCGAGGGCATTCACGACATCGACGTGCAACCGCCCTTCGAACGGATGAGCTACGACGAGGCGATGGCCCGATTCGGCATGGACAACCCGGACCTTCGGTTCGGCATGGAGATTGTCGACATCTCCGAGGCGGTCGCCGACTCCGAGTTCCGCGTCTTCTCCGGGACCGTCGCCGACGGCGGGGTGGTCCGCGGGCTGCGCGTCGAAGGTGGTGTCGACAAGTTCAGCCGCGCCGAGATCGAAGAGCTCGAAGATTTCGTCGGCGTCTACGGTGCAAAGGGGCTGGCCTGGGTCAAGGTAAAGGACGACGACTGGAGCGGGCCCATCGCCAACTTCATCGCCGAGGACGAGCGCGCCGCCATCAAAGAACAGATGGGCGCTGAGTCCGGTGACCTGTTGATGTTCGTCGCCGCCGGCACCGACGTGGTCTGCCCCGCGTTGGGTCATCTTCGCGAGAAGCTCGGCGACCAGCTCGACCTGATCGACGACGAACAATTTCGCTTCTGCTGGATCACCGACTTCCCGATGTTCGAAGAGGTCGACGGCGAACTCCAGCCGATGCACCACCCCTTCACCGCCCCCCACCCCGACGACATGGATCGGCTCGACGGCGATCCCCTCGATATACGCACCCAGGCGTATGACCTGGTGCTCAACGGCCACGAAATCGGCGGCGGCTCCATCCGAATCCACCGCCGCGACATCCAGTCGAAGGTCTTCGACCTGCTGGGCATGTCCGAAGAAGAAGCGCGCGAGAAGTTCGGATTCCTGCTCGACGCCCTCGAATACGGCACCCCGCCCCACGGCGGCATCGCCTTCGGGATGGACCGGCTGGTCATGATTCTCACCGGCGCCGACTCCATCCGCCAGGTCATCGCCTTCCCCAAGACCACCCGGGCGGCCGACCTGATGGCCGAAGCTCCGGGGCGGGTCGACGACGACCAGCTCGAAGAGCTTCATCTGCGCACCGTCGTCGACGAAGACTCCGATTGAGCCTCGGAGATCTCAGCACCTCAACCCTGAGATCACAAAACCTCCGAACCCCGGGCAGCCTGAACAACGGCTGGCCCGGGGCTACGGGTCGAGCGTTGAACCTCCACTGGTCATCCAGCACCCAGAGCCCAGCACCCAGAGCCCAACTCCGGGAATGAAAACAGCTTTTGGACCCGTTGGGTGTCGGTGATTCCCCTTAGTGTGTGTTGACACCAGTTCTGACAGTCGATTAGCGTAGCTGCGCTCAGGACAGTCTTCGGGCGTCAGGTATTGATCCTACCCCAGGAACGCGGCTGTCGAGGCGCTGGCTGCGAGCCGAACGCGTCACATCACACGCCGGATGCGCCCATTGCCGACTGACAACAGATTTCGCACCACTGGACTCTATTCCTCGATCGGAGTCGTAAACTCATGCCGAGAACATTCAAAGCTACCGTCATTCTCATCGTGACCATCGGTCTGCTGTTGCTGATGACGATCCTCTCCGTCGCTCAGAACCATCAGATGAGCCAAAGCGTCGCCGACGTCGCCGACAGCCTCGAGGAGATCAATCGCACCATGAGTGACATCTCCGAGCAGCTCGCCGCCGTCGAAGAGCAGCAGCGCGAAGCCGAGCCCGCCCCGGAGCCGGCCGACGCCGACGAGCAGCAGGACGCCGATGAGCAGCAGGACGCTGACGAGCAGCAGGACGCCGACGAACAGCAAGAAGATGAAGAGCCGGCTGCTGAACAAGAGGATGACCAGCCGGACGAAGAACAGGACGAATAACCGGTCGGCCCTTCGCCGTAGCTTTGTTTCACCACCGGCGAGCACGTAGTCGACAATCTGAGCCCAACAACGAGCACAGCCATGCCGTCAC
>SKMT01000061.1 GCA_007120915.1 Myxococcales bacterium
CACCGGCCCTTCATCGAGCGCAGCGGGGAGAAACCGGACCCGGAGCAGCTTCGGCGTCGAGAGATCCCGAAGTTCCAGGCCAAAGGGTACATGGACGAGTACATCAACCCCGAGGAGTTCATCGAGCGCCAGAAAGCGCGGCTCGAAAAAGAGGTGGAGCAGGCGAAGTCCTTCCCCCCCGAACCGCGCCGCGACGTGATGCTCTTTCTTTTGGATCACGCCCCGCTGGAGCGGTGGGAAGCCGACATCCTGGCGATCATGCGCGAGGAGGCCTACTACTTCGCGCCGCAGGGCCAGACCAAGATCATGAACGAAGGCTGGGCCTGCGTGGCACCGGACACCCCCGTGTTTACATCGCAGGGGCTGGTGTCGATGAAGGAGGTCGTGGAAGCCGACGAAATCGACGTGTCCGACGGCGACGACCGACGGGAAGTGTATGACCGAAACATCATCGCCGACCACCCGACGGTGACCGTGAAAACCAGACGTGGTCTGGAGCTGACCGGTTCGAACAACCACCGGGTGATGCTCGCCGACGGGAACAGCTGGAGACGACTCGATGAACTTCAGAAGGGCGATGAAATCCGCATCGCCGGCGGAGCCGGGCTGTGGCCCGACGAGCAGATGCGACTGCAGTTTGAGCCGAAGCAGCGGATGGGGCTGGAAGATGTCGCCTCCGACGCCGGTG
This sequence comes from Myxococcales bacterium, assembly GCA_007120915.1. GTDB lineage: Bacteria > Myxococcota_A > Bradymonadia > Bradymonadales > Bradymonadaceae > SLJM01. Next base: position 689 of record SKMT01000061.1, read on the forward strand.
TGTCAGTCAGCACCGTGATGCGTCACCGCGCCGGGCGCAATGTGCGCCGAAGCAGTGCTGTTGCCGCGGCGCTGGTGGGATACGAGGGGGCGTCAAATCAGGCGTTGCCCCAGTCGGTGAACAGGCGGGCGGAAGTGACGATCCCGTCGACGCTGGACCATCGACTCGGTGAGTTTCTGGGACTTCTGGTGGGAGATGGACACATCAGCAGGGCGAAACGCCACTTCGGGTTGACCACCGGCGACCAGTCCCAGGCGGAGTGGTTCGCTGCGCTGGCACAGGATCTGTTCGGGGTGCGCCCGGTCCTGAAGGCTGACGAAGGTCGATGGCGTGTTCTCGTGCACTCGGAGACCATCTCCGGTCTGCTTGAGGAAGAACTGGGACTTCCCACCGGCCGCTGTGCCGGCGAAAAAGAGGTTCCGGCGGCGATTCTGCGCTCTCCGAAGCGGGTGGTGGCCCGGTTTCTTCGGGGGCTGTTCGACGCCGACGGCTACGCCGGTGACCAGGGCGTGATTCTGAGCACTTCCAGCGAAAAACTGGGCCGGCAGGTCCAACTGTTGTTGATGAACTTCGGTATCCTGAGCCGACGGCGCCCCCAACAAGATGGTTGCTGGCATGTGCACGTTGCCGGTCGGTCCGCAAAGCGGTTCGCCGAAGAAATCGGGTTCGGACTCGATCGCAAGGCCAGCCGGCTCGCCGCCTACATCGAGGACCGACAGTGGTTCAAAGAGGAGAGCTGGACCGACGAAATTGTCTCCATCGAAGAGGGTCGCCAGGACGTCTACGACATCTCGGTGCGCACCACCCACCGCTATGCAGCCGCGGGGCTGGTGAACCACAACTCCTACTGGCACTCCAAGATTTTGACCCATGACATTCTCGATGACTCCGAGATCATCGACTTCGCCGACATTAACAGCCGGGTGATGTCGACCTCTCCGGGCCAGCTCAACCCCTACAAGCTGGGCGTGGAGCTGTTCCGCGACATCGAGGATCGCTGGAACAAGGGCAAGTTCGGCAAAGAATGGGAAGAAGTGGACGACCTGGAGCGGCGCGACTCCTGGAACAAGGAGCTGGGCCTTGGGCGCGAGAAGATCTTCCAGGTGCGCAAGCTGTACAACGACGTCACCTTCCTCGACGAGTTTCTCACCGAGGAGTTCGCCGCCAAAAGCAAGCTGTTCACCTACGGCTACAACCGCAAGAGTGGCCACTGGGAGATCGAGAGTCGAGAGTTCGACGAGATCAAAAAGAAGCTGCTGGGGTCGCGGACCAACTTCGGCCAGCCCTTCATCTACGTGCGTGACGGCAACTTCCGAAATCGAAGTGAGCTGCTGCTACATCACCGTTTCGACGGCACGGAGCTGCGGGTCGACTACGCCCGCGACGTGCTCAAGTCGCTGTATCGAATCTGGAAGAGACCGGTGAACATTGAGACGATGCGAGACGACGAAGGCATCTTGTTGACCTTCGATGGTGACGACCACGTCGAGAAGGCTCGCGAATACGAGCGGTTGTCGATATGATGTCGAGCTGACGATTCTGTTGTAGCAGTCAATTTGCGAGCCGATCCGATGTCTCAGCCTGCCTCACAGCGGTCAACGGGGGCGGAGAGTTTCTTCGATGACGCCGTCGAACAGTTGCGCGCTGCCGGGCTGCGGGTTACCCCACAGCGCCGCGCGATTCTGGAGCTGTTCGACCACCGGCACACCCACATGACACCACAGGGGATCTTCGAGGCGCTTCAACAGCAGGTGTCCAGCCTCTCATTGGCCACTGTCTACAACAGCCTCGAAGTCTTCGAAGAGATCGGCGTGCTCAACCGGGTCTGTGCCAAGGACGGACAGGCCTACTTCGATCCCAACACACAGCCTCATCAGCACGCGGTCTGCCAGCGATGCGGTGAGATCTTCGACATTCAGATTCCCTCCTCGAAGCTCGACGGGCTGGTGCAGTCATTGTGCCCGGCAGCGGTGACCAATGGTGACTTCGAGATCGACTCGGTGGATATCTGGTTGAAGGGACTCTGTTCGAACTGCCAGTGAAAAGCGGGTGCTGGGCTCTAGGCGCTGGGTTCTAGGCGCTTGGCGCTGGGTGCTGGGTGACCCGTGGAGATTCAACGCTCGACCCGTAGCCCGGGGCCAGCCGCAGTTCAGGCTGCCCCGGGTTCTGAGGTTCAGCAACCCCCAGGTGGCAGCCCGATGCTGGTACTGGTAGAATCATCGACCGGTAGTGCCCGATACACTGACCCCCGGAGTCTTCGTTGAACATCAAATGGCTCACATTCATGGCGGTGGTGATGTGTGCCGCGATGGTCACAGCGGTCGTACCGGCGAAACAGCAGGACTCCGACGGTACTCGCCTGCAGGCGCGGCCCGTGGACCTGGGCACCGTTCACA
>SKMT01000432.1 GCA_007120915.1 Myxococcales bacterium
ACCCCACGACCCCACGACCCCACGACCTCACGACCCCACGACCTCACGCCCCCCGACCCATTCACCAACCCTCAACACATCTCCCGTCTCCATCCCCTCGCGGAAACGAAACTCTTCGTTCTCCACCAGCACGATCACCGTCGACCCCAGATTAAACACCGCCAACTCGTCGCCGTGGCTCAACGATACCGGCTCGTCCAGGTCGAACTCCTGGCGGCGCCGAAAACTGCCGTTCGTTTTCATATCGTGAAACGTCAGGCTGATCCGCCCCACGCAGGTCGCCCCCACCTTCACCACCGCCACCCTTCCGAGCCGCTCGGTCTGCAGATAGGTGATCAGCCGCTCGTTGATCGCAAACAACTCGTCGATGTTCTCCACTGCAAATGGATTGACCGGAAAAAGCTGCCCCGGGATATAACCGATGTGTTCCACCTGCCCGCCCACCGGGCTGTGAATCCGATGATAGTCGCGCGGCGACAGATACACCGTGGCGTACCTGCCCCCCTCAAACCACTCTGCGGCCGCCGCGCTGTCCACCAGATCCACCAGCCGGTACTCCCGGCCCTTCGCCTGGTACAACGTTCCCTCTTCGATGGGGCCGAACGCTCCCAGCTTCCCGTCCACCGGGCTGACCAACGCCCCCTGGGTGTCGGTCTGAACATCTCGGGCTCCCTTTCGGAGCCGACGGGTGAAGTAGTCGTTGAGCGTGGCGTAGCCCTCCGGCGGACGCGCCGCCTCTTCGGTATCCACCCCCGTCAGGTGGGCAAACGATCGGTTGACCACCCGTTGCATCGGCGCCGGAAACTCCACCTCGCTGATCGCCCCGAAGGCGCGACTCACCGCGTTTTTGGGCAACCGTTTCAGCGCTCCCACCGCCAGTTTCGATGTCTCCATTCCTACCTCGTGCACTTCCGCTTCACCGTCACCGATCCGCGAACCCGGGCTAGAAGACCAGCGGCGATGTCCTTACCTTTTGTGCAGCTACGGGTAACCGGGCCATCACCGATCCGTCAACGCGCGGGAATCAACGCCGCCACCGCCGCTGTTGGATCTGCGGCCATGCCGCCGTTGGACGAACCGACTGCGCCCGGGCCGTCTGCATTGCCTCGATTTCTGCAACGGAGCCACCGATGCGCCGACGACAACTGACCAAACAGAACGCAAAAAAACGCGGCTACGCAGCACTGGGCACCGGCGCAACCACCGCCGTGTTGTGCATGGTGATGAGCCCCTACATCCTCATCGCCGGCGGCCCGTTGACACTGTGGCTGACCTACCGCTGGCTTCGCTACCGCGCAAAGTGGGGGCTTCGCTTTTGACCCCTTTTGCTGAAGCCCCCTGCGGAGAGTTGCACCCCGCGAAACAACTGGCCTATAATCGCCGCGCCTTGGCGTTGTTAAATTTTCCCCAGGCGGGGCCAGTCCATGACACGATATTTCGGCGCGCATACCCTCCAGGGTGAGTGGCACAGTCTTCTTCCTCGATACCTGGTGCTGCAGGACCGGGTCGCAGACAAACAGATCCTCGACATCGGCTGTGGAACCGGCATCGGCTCCTCGCTTCTTCTGGAAATGGGCGCCCAGGGCGTCAACGGCATCGATCACCGTCCGGAAGTGTTGGAGCTTGCCCGCATCAAGCACGCCAAACAGGGGCTGAACTTCCAGGTCATGTTCTGGGAAGAACTCGAATTCCCGGAGAACGCCTTCGACATGGTGTTGTGCCTCGATCCCTCCGCCCCGGTCACCGATCCCAGTCTGCTGCTGGAGATCAAGCGGGTTCTGCGCCCCGGTGGCGAGTACGTCTGTGCCATCGAGCGGCGCAACGTCAGCGGCTTTGAGTCCCTGCTGCCTCGCTACGGGTACGACACCACCGGCGAGGAAGTTCCGCTGGTTCAGCCTGGCGAACGGGTCCCCCAGATCGGAAAGCTCGACGATCTGTTCGACACCGTCATCCCCATCGTACAGCGTCCCCGCTACAGCTTCGTGTTCGACCGCGCCCGTCGTCAGGGCGAAGGATACTACCGCCATCCCTCCCAGAGCCCCGACGACAGCGGCATGTGGATCGGCGAAGGCCCGGGCCCCGCCGGCTCCGCCGAAGGGACGGACCATCGCAACCAGCGCTGGGTCGAAACCGACGATCGGCTGGTCGACCGCGGCGACGAACCGGCAGCCATTGAACTTTTGTTCTGTGGCGATGAACACATGGCCCCGCCGACGCTGCGCGAGATCGAGATGCCCTACCACGAGGTCGTCGAGCGGCTCAATCAGCTCTTCTCAGAACTGCAGTTGCGCCAGCATCCTGCCACCGCGTCGCAGTCCCCCGAACCCGAGCCCCAGCCGAAGGCCAACCCCTTCGAAGATCGGGAACCAACTTCCGAGTTCGAAGCGGTCAACCGCTCCGCCGACCTGGCTGCCCCACCACAGCAGCACTCCGACACCTGGCAGCAGGTCCACCGCCAGCTCGACGAAATGAACCGGATGTATCGTCATCTACGCGACGAGATGGAGTCGCTGTTCGCCCACACACGTCGAGAGCTCGCCGAACGTGACCGATACATCGAACAACTGGTGGAGACGGTTCACCGCTGGAAGCACGACGTCGAGCCCGGCGCACCGGACACCGCCCCCGTCGAACCGGCTGCCTCCCCCGTCGAACCCGCTGCCTCCGGCGAGCCCACCGGTGACAGCACCGACACACCAGGCGACGACTTCGAACGCCAGCCAACCAGCATCTTCCGCCGCCCCGGCAATCTCCCCGGCAGCCAAACCGCATCGGACTCCGAAGACGACGTCGACGAACTTGAACGACGTGATACCACCCGATTTAACCCCAACCTCGACGCCGCGGCTGACGACGACTCCGATGCCAGCCTGGTCGACGACTCCGACAGCAGAGGCGCTATCGACGAATTTGATGTCGATGACACCGACGAAGAGCCCTCCGCCGACGCCGATCAACCCGGTGACGACGGCGACGACTCCGGCGCCGATGTTGACCCCGGAGACAACGGCGACGACTCCGCCGGTGATGACCCGTCGGAGCCTGAAGACGTCGACGACGATTCCGACGAC
>SKMT01000370.1 GCA_007120915.1 Myxococcales bacterium
ATGCGGGTCAGATAGAGATCGAGGAGGCATCAAAGCCTACCGTATAACAAAGTTGGTAGCCACTCACCAGATCGACGAACAAGAAGCGACGCAGGCCCGACTCGACGGAGAATCACTGCAGGATGACCAACTCCGCAAAGCGGGCGACAACGCCTACCGGCGCTGGGTCAACGACACCTACTGGTTGCTGATGCCGATCAAGATGTTTGACCCCGGTGTCACGCGATCGCTGCACAGTAGTCTGGTCTCGGACCAGCATGTCAGCAACAACGTCGATGAGGTCGAACTGACGTTCGACGATGTAGGCCTGACTCCGGGCGACCGCTACGTGGTGCGGGTGCGCCGGCTCACCGGCGAGATCTCGTCCTGGAAGATGGATCTGGAAGGCCGAGATGAGCCCATCGAAGTGGAGTGGGGAGGCGAGGAGTACGTCGGGCTTCTCCGACTGCCTCTGGAGCGCCGGTGGCGCGGCGAGGACCGGCGCATTCTCTTCGAAGACGTCTCGATTCGCTAAACAAGAACGCAATACTTTGTGAGGTCCTGTGCCACGAAGGGGCAATTGAAACTCCCCAGAAATCGTAGATAGCCGGAGGCGTAGTTCAGCCGCAGGCGTCCCCAATAGATGGCGGTGGAATAAGCACGGAGGTCGTGAGGTCGTGGCGCCTTCGTTTCTGTTGCAACCTCGGGTTAGAATGGTCTCTATACGCCGGTAAGTGATTCGATGTGTGTATGACGGATGGATCTGTGAGCAAGCCGAGAGCAACCGATTTTTTCGAGCGACAGGACCGGGCGCGCAAAAACACGGTGCGGCTGGTGTCGCTGCTGGTGTTGGTGGTGGCGCTGTTGAGCGCCGGCACCTATGTGGCGCTGGGGTTGACGCTGGATATTTTGTTCATGCTCGGCGGCGCAGATCCGAAACTGCTGATCATCCCGATGTTCGCCGGTGGTGACGAACCCTGGTTTCACCCGCAGTTGGCGGGAGGCTCGGTGTTGTTGACGGTGGGGGTGATTGTCACCGGCGGGATAATAAAGACGCACTCGCTGCGTGGAGGTGGGCCGTCGGTCGCCGAGGAGCTTGGTGGAACGGAGGTCGACAGTTCGGTGGCCGACCCTCAGATCCGGCGGTTCGTCAACGTCGTCGAGGAGATGGCAATTGCGTCGGGGATGCCGGTGCCGCGGATGTTCGTGCTCGAAGAGGAGCCGGGGATCAACGCCTTTGCCGCCGGTTATACCATCAATGATGCGGCGGTGGCGGTAACCCGGGGAGCGTTGCGGCAGTTGACCCGCGATGAGCTTCAAGGGGTGGTCGCTCACGAGTTCAGCCACATTCTCAACGGGGATATGCGGCTGAACATCCGAATGATCGGGTTGTTGCACGGGATACTCGGCATTTTTCTGGCCGGGACCACAGTGGTTCGCGAGGCGATGCCGAAGGACTGGGGTCGGCGTCGAACCATTGGGTCACGGGGAGATGACGGGGCGGGGTTGTTTCTGGTGGTTCCGGGGCTGATTGTGGCAGCGGCGGGATTTGCCGGGGTGGTCTGCAGCCGGTTGATCAAGAGCGCCGTGTCTCGTCAGCGCGAGTATCTGGCCGATGCCGCGGCGGTGCAGTTTACGCGCAACCCGGAGGGCTTGGCCGAAGCGCTCAAAAAGATCGGCGGATACACCTACGGCTCCGGCCTTCGGGGGGCGAGAGCGGAGATGGTCAGCCACATGTGCTTCGGCAACGTGGCGTCCAGAAGCCGGCTGACCCACCCGCCGCTTGAGGAACGCATCGTGGCGATTGACCCGTCGTTCGACCCGGACATGGGCTATCGGAAGCTCGACGCAGAGACGGATCGGTCGGGCATCGACAGCGACCAGATCGGTTCGTCGAAACAGCAACAGAGCAGCGCACTGCATGATCTGGGTGCCGGTGGCGAACAGTTGGATGCCGATGACGTGGTCGCCTCGGTGGGAGAGACGTCGCCGGAGAGGCTGGTGTATTGTTCGTCGCTGCTCGGCGAGATTCCCGACGTGCTGTTGGACGCGCGCAACTCGATGCTGGGGGCCGTCACGCTGGTGTATCTACTCTTGCTGGACGAAGAAGACGACCAGGAGCGCAAGAAGCAGGCGAAGGTGATCAACGAGATGGGCGGGGACGAAGTGCGCAGTCAGGCCCAGAAGCTGTGGCCCGTATTGAAAGGCCTGGACCCACAGTTGCGTCTGCCGCTGATGGACCTGTTGGTGCCGGCGCTGCGTCGGATGACCGCCGAGCAGTTTGAGGACTTTGCCGCTGTCGCCGAGCGGCTGATCGAGGTGGATGACAAGGTCAGTTTTCGGGAGTTTATCCTCGAAAAACTGGTGCTGCACCACCTGGAGATGGCGCTTGGCGAGGTAGACAAGAAGGCGGTGCAGTTCCGGTCGTTCTCCGGGGTGACCCGCGACATCGAAAATGTTCTCTCGGCGCTGGCCACGGCGGGCACGGACGACGAAGGGGTGATGGAGGGCCGATTCCAACAGGGCCGCGAGTATCTGCCGAAGGTGGTGCGAGGTGACATCGAATGGCGCCCCCCCGAGCGCTGGACCTTCGAGATGGTCGCAGCGTCGCTGAAGCGGCTGGCAGCGGCTGCCCCGCGCATCAAAGAAGCGGTCATCGACGCCTGCGCGCACTGTGTGCTCGCCGACGACCAGATTATGGTCGAAGAAGTGGAGATGCTGCGCGCCGTCTGTGAGACGCTGGATGTACCGCTGCCGCCATTTGTCCCCCGTCATACCCGTAAGAACGGGCAGTGAGTGCGACTGAGCTACCCCCCCCTGACTGCATGTCCGAGGGACATGCATCGGTCAGTGGTTCTGGGGCGAATCCGAATTTATGCGCCGAATCGGCGGTCGGCCCTCGACACCCAGAACCGCCCCGGAAACCGCATCGAATTTTGCCCGAGGTCGACCAACCCGAGTCCGGGCTGTCAGCCTCCCGATCGCAAACGCAGAACAGGTCTCGATCCGGGGTGACATCTCCCCCCTGACTGCATGTCCGAGGGACATGCATCGGCCAGTGATTTTGGGGCGAATCTGGATTCAAGGTGCAA
>SKMT01000003.1 GCA_007120915.1 Myxococcales bacterium
AGATGGCGTCGATATCCCCGGCGAGCACGTTGAGGATCAGCGAGATCAGGTCATCCTGCTGTGACGCCGACAGCCGACCGACCAGCCCGAAGTCGATGAACACCAGTGACAGATCCTCGTTGACCAGAATGTTGCCCGGGTGTGGATCGGCGTGGAAAAACCCGTCGTACAGCACCATTTTGACCATCGCATCCAAAAGATGCCCCAGCACTTCGTCCGCCTCTTCGGTGCCGCCCTCGATGTCGGCGAGCTTGCGGGCGTCGATGTACTCCATCGTCAGCACTTCGGTGGTGGTGTACTCCTCGAAGATCCGGGGGGCGCCGATGGCGTCGACATCGGCGAAGTTGGTGTTGAACTCCTCGACGTTCTGGGCCTCTTCTTCAAAATCGAGCTCGGCGAGGATCGCCTTCTCGAACTCGTTGACGATGATCGTCGGCGAGTACAGATCGACCTCCTCGATGGTCGCCTCCAACAGCTTCGCCAGGTAGAACAGAATATCGAGATCGGCGTGGATCTTCTCGCGGATGCCCGGGCGCTGCACTTTGACGACGCAGTCGTCGCCTTCGGCGGTTGTTGCCCGGTGCACCTGGCCGATACTGGCGGCGGCGAGCGGCTCTTCGTCGAACTCGGCGAACAGCTCGTCGGCCGGTTCGCCCAGCGCCTCTTCGATCTGCTCGTGCAACTCTTCGAGCTTCATGGGGCCGACGTCGTCCTGCAGTTTTTTCAGCTCTTCGCGAAACTCCAGGGGAACCAGATCGGGGCGTGTCGACAGCACCTGGCCGAGTTTGACGAACGTCGGGCCCAGATCTTCGAGCACCCGGCGGAAGCGCTGTGCTGCCTTGGAGCGATCTTCGCCGATCAAGTCATCCGGTACTTCTTCGCCCGGCGGCCCCTCATCGGACATAAACCGGCCCAGCCCGGCCTTGCGCGCCAGCGCAGAGAACCCGTGGCGGGTGAGCACACTGGAGATTTTTCGAAGGCGGCGAATGTCCTGTACAACCGGTGCAGGCATTGGCAACGAGGGGTTTAAGACAAAGTGAAATCACACAGCGCGGCGCTACCGTAACAATTCCCCGCGGCTGTCGGAAGTTTCTCGGCGATATCTACCGCTGACAGCGCCGACAGAAGTACGAGGAGCGCCCGCCCACCCGTATCTTTTCGATGGTATCGAAGCAGCGGGGGCACTCTTCGCCTTCGCGCCCGTAGACCTGAAACGGGCTTTTTTCAGAGGCGGCGCCGGCCTCCTCGATGTAGCGAATCTCATCGGCCATCGAGAAGTCGATAATTTCGTTGAAATACCGCGGCATCTCCTCGATGAGCGCTTGCATCTGTTCGTCGGTCAGCTCCCCGCATTTGACCCCGGGGGCAAACTGCAGCCGCCAGAACAGTTCGCTCACCGCAATGTTGCCGACCCCGGCGACGATGCTCTGGTCGAGAAGCGCCGTCTTCAGCATCCGGCGATCCGAGCAATGGTCGCGAAGGTGTTGCAGCGTCACATCTTCGGGCTCCGGGCCCATCCGTTGTAGCGGTGCGTACTCGTCAATCTCGCCCGCTTCGAACACCCGGGCCTCGCCGAGCCGCCGTTGGTCTTTGAACACCAGCCAGCCTGTTTCGTCGACTCTCCATCCCGCCCGGGCGTAGTCGACATCCGGGCTGGCACAGCGGATGATTTTTCCGGTCATCCGGAAGTGAAACACCACCGACGATGCGTCGGCGAACGCACAGATCAGGTATTTTCCCCGGCGTCGGATCTCGGTGACGACATGGCGTAGCGCGTCGACGAACTGCTCCGGTGCGCTCTCTTTCGGCAGGTCCTCGTCGAGCAGACGAACCTCCGAGGCCGCCCGGCCCTCCCACCAGTCGACCAGATTGCGGCGCACCACCTCTACTTCGGCAAGCTCTGGCATCAGGCGACCTTTTCGAGCCAGTCGCAAACAGGCTGAAACACCTTCCGGCCCACCCCCTCGGAGACAAACAGATCCGCGTGGGCGTGCGGGGTGTGATAGCTGCCCACCTCGACGACATCGACTTCGTGGGATCCGATATGATCGAGGATCGACAGGGCAGCCTCCGGGGTGACCACCCCGTCCTGCATCGCCAGCACACACTGGATCGGCACGTCCACCGCATACAGCGCGTGGCTGATGTTGAGCTGATCGACCACCAGATCTCCGTCGCGGATCCACTGCGCCATCTGGCGGGTCAGCTCCGGGTTCGGATCGTCCACCGTCTGCACCAATGTCTCGCCCTTCGTCAGATCGACGATATCGGCGTTCAGATAGGGCGACACCAGCCAGGGGAACCGCCGGATCAAGGGCATCGCCATCTTTGCGAGCTGGCGGGTCCCCCGGATCGGCGCCACACCCAACAGCGGCGGGCACTGCACGGCGATGCGAAGCAGCGGGTGGACCCGATTCCATCGAAGCGGCCCGCCGATGTTCACCAGCGCCCCCACACGGTGGTCGGCGGGGTTCATCGCCAGGTAGGCGTAGCTGACCGTCGCCCCCAGGCTGCAACCGATAAGATCAACCTGTTCGGGCTCACTCTCTCCCTGGTTGATGACGAAATCAATCACCGCCGGCATATCGACACCGGCCAGCTCGGCAAATCCAAAACGGCTGCGTCCCCGCCCCCGTTCGGAGTCGCCCTGCCCGCGAAGGTGGGTTGTCCACACCTCCAGGCCGGCGTCGACCAGAAACTCCACGAGCGGTCTCTCCGAGGGGTGGTAGTTCAGCACGAAACAGTTCATGCAAAACCCCGGGACCGCCATCACCGGACGACGAGAAGTATCCAGCCGATCCGGATCCCAGTAGCGGGTGGCGTCGAGCCTCCAGCCGTCGCCGTTGTCGATGCGATACTGCTTACGTTTCATCACCGATCAGACCTGTTTTGATTGGGCAACCTGGAGCGGAACATCCACAAAAGCCATCTACTCTTCAGTTGCCGCAACCAACATCGCAGGGCGCCTTATACCAGCACCCAGCACCCAGCGCCCAGCACCCAGCGCCCAGCACCCAGCACCCAGCGCCCAGCACCCAGCGCCCAGCACCCAGCACCCAGCGCCC
>SKMT01000717.1 GCA_007120915.1 Myxococcales bacterium
CCCACACCCAGTATTCGGAGCGTCCGGGACAACTGGAGGTTAACGCCATCATCCCCGACGACGTCGAACTTCAGCTCGCGATTGAAGAGGGTGGCAGCCAGGTCGACACCTTCACCGTCGACCAGGTCGGGCTTCAGACCTTCGATCTGGACCCGGGCACCTATCAGATCGTCGAAGACGGCACCAACACCGACGAATGGGACAACGAGTTCAACATCGACGGGACCGACGAAGACTTCGACATCGCCTCCGGCCAGACCCACACTCAGACGATCTCCACCGAGCTTCCCACCCTGGTGACCACCGAGGTCGACGACGCAGACGAATACGGCAGCCTCAGAGAGGTCGTCGATCGGGTCAACGCCGAAAGCGAAATCACCTTCGATTCCGGGGTCGAAACCATCGAGTTGGACGACACCATCGACATCGAAAAGCCTCTGAGCCTGCTGGGCGACTCCGATCCGGAAGACCTGGTGATCACCCAGTCCGACGACTCCAACGATCGGCTGCTGAACATCGACTTCGACGCCGACGATGGTGATGAAGTGCTGATTCAGCAACTGAGCCTGGAAGACGCTCAGGCAATCACCGGCGCCGGCATCCGCATCAGCGGTGACGTGGACCTGACCCTTTTCGATGTGCAGTTTCGCAACAATGAGGCCACCTCCGTCAGCGGAGGCGGCGGGCTGTATATCATCAACCCCGACGAGGGGATGAACGTCCATATCCAAAACAGTCTGTTCGAAGACAACACCGCCAGCGGCACCAGCGCCGGAGGCGGCGCCATCCGTGTGCACACCACAGACCACGAGTTGTCCCTCGAGATTGCCGACACCGACTTCATCAACAACGACGCCGGCGACCACGCAGGTGCCATCCGATTGCATGCGCTGGTAGACGCCCAGATGCACGGGATAACGTTTGAGTCCAACTTCGTCACCGGCGACGATGGAGATGAAGAGGGCGGCGCCTTACGCGCCAGCGGTGAAACGACCCTGGAGTTGAGCGACGTGGTCTTCGACGACAACTCCAACGGTGGCGAAGGCGGCGCTCTCTGGGCCGGCGACGGCACCGACCTGCAGATGTCCGACGTGCAATTCGACGACAACGAAGCCGACGCCGGCGGCGGAGCCGCCGCTATCCACGGAGACTTCCACGCCGACCAGATCACTGCTTCCGGCAACGACGCCGCAGGCAACGGCGGGGCATTTCTGCTCACGCACGAAGGGCTGCTCGTCGAGAGCCACTTCTACAACAACAGCGCCAACCTCGGTGGTGCAATCCGCATCGAAGAACTCGACTTCCCGGATAGGGTCGACATCGAGAACGTTCTGTTCGAAGACAACAGCTCCAGCTTCTCGGCGGGTGCGCTCTTCGTTCATGAGGCCCACGCCAGCGTCACCAACTCCACGTTCACCGGCAACACCTCCAACTATGCTGGGGGAGCCGTCTTCTGGGGCAGTAACTCGGGAGGCTATTTCGATTTCAATTCCGTCATCAACAACAACTGCAACACATGCGCATCCGGTGGCAACGGTTACTATCTGCACTCCGGCGCATCCAATGGTCGACTCAAGGGCAACTACTTCGCCGACAACAACGGCGACGGTTACGATGTCGAATCCGGCGGCGATCCGATCGAATCGCGCAACTTCAACGTCCTCGACGACATGCCCCTGGCGTACGACACCGACTTTGACGCCGACGATGACGACATTGTCCACGCCAACCCTCAGTACTCCAGCCTCGATGGGGACGGCGGATTCAAGAATGTCTTCGCAATCGACGAAGGCTCCGACGGATATCGCCATATCCCGGCTGAAGACTGCTGGTCCATCGGCTCCATGCCCATTCCACTGGTCTACCGCGACCAGCGCGGCCAACCCCGGCCCAGCGGCGACTCCTGCACCCCCGGGGCCGCCGAAGCCGAAACCTACTACGAAACCTTCGATGACGCCGGGCTCTCCGACAGCTTCGACACCGGTTCGTTCACCGGAATCGACGGACGTATCTGGGACTATCAGAACGCCCGCAATGAAGGAGACTACGGTGTCGGTGGCCGCTCCGGTGTCTGGCTTGAAGCCGAAGGGGACTACGTCAGCTCCGAAGATATCGACGGGCTCGACGGCGATGTGGAGTCCATGACCATCGTCTACGGTATCGGCGGTGATGTCGATGACGGCGACCGCCAGATTCGAGTGCTCGGCGATGGCTCGCCTATCGCAATCAGCGATGACTTCAGTCTGTTCCCCGGGGTGATAACTATCGATGATTTCAACAACTATGACGAAATCAAAATCGAGAACAACGCTCCCGATATCACCGCCGGAGTGGTCATCGATCAGGTGACCTGGCGCTGACACACGCGGCGTTTACCATCGCCCTCACCGCTTCGAACCCCCGCCCACCGGCGGGGGTTCGTTGTTTCTAGGTGCGCGCCGGTGATTATGTTGCGCCCAGTCCCTTCAACGCACCGACCGCGGCGCTGACATCACACATCCGGGGGATGCGATGGCCCACCACAACGGCAGCTCCGATGACGACTCTCTGAGAAAAACCGAACGATGGGGCTTCTCCGAGTCCACCCGCCGCGCCGCCAGTGTCATCGGACTGGTGGTGTTGGTGGTTGTGATGCTGATTCTGGGCTGGCAGTTGTTGTCGCTGCTGCTGGTTTTGTTTCTGGGCGTGTTGCTGGCGATTTTTCTGCGGGGGCTAACCATTCGGGTCAGCAGATTCACCCCGCTCGGCGAGACCTCGTCGCTCTTCGTCGTCACCGCAACGCTGATTATCCTCATGGGGGGGACAGGCTGGCTGATGGCCGGCCCCGTCGCCGACCAGATCGAGCTGGTCGGCGAGAAAATCCCCCAGGCATTCGCCGAACTGCAGCAGTGGCTCGAAGCCACCCCGCTGGGAGCCCGACTCCTCGACGAACTCGCCCAGATAGACCCCGCCCAACTACTGCGCGGCGGGATCCTCGGCCCCCTGGGAGGCGCGGTCTTCGGGGTGGCGGGAGCGGTCAGCCACCTGCTGTTCGTTGTGGCCGTGGGCGTATATCTGGCGTTTGATCCCGACGCCTACAAGCGGGGGACTGTGCGGCTGGTACCGCTTCACTACCGCGAGCGCGCCGAAGAGATCCTCGATGTATGCGCCCATCAACTCGCCTGGTGGCTGGTGGGGCGTCTGCTGGCGATGCTGGCGGTAGCCGTGATGATCACCGTCGGATTGTGGATCCTGGGAGTTCCGCTGCCTCTGTTTCTGGGCCTGATCGCCGGACTCTTTTCATTTGTTCCGATTCTGGGGCCTCTCGTCTCCTGGGTGCCCGCCGCTCTCATCGCCTTTCTGGTCGGTCCTCAATACGTGATCTGGACCGCCCTGTTGTACCTGGGAGCTCAAGGGGTCGAAAGCTACTTCATCACCCCCATGGTCCAGCACCGGGTGGTCTCACTGCCGCACGCCATGACCCTGATCGCCGAAGTCTTCGCCGCGATTTTGTTCGGACTCATCGGTATCACCGTCGCCACCCCTCTCGCCGTACTTCTGATGGCACTGATCAACATGATCTACGTCGAAGATGTACTCGGAGACACCACTCCGTTTACCGAACTGGCCGAAAAATACCATTGACTCGACATCACACCCCATTTGCAATCCCAACAGGGCAACGATATCGTTCGACCAGGAATTGTTCCGCATCACAGTCGAGTACGACCCCGATCCCGTGACAATCGAACACTTTCAGCCCCGCATTCTTCGATGGTCCTCTCCGGACCATCGTCGTAGTCGTCACGGGCTGAAACGCACGCAGGTGACATCATGTCTTCAGCACGATCGACGTACCATGGTCTGCTTCTGGTTGCCCTGACAGCACTACTATTCGCAGCCTGCGGAGACGACCCGGAATCGCAGGTCACCTGCGGTGAGGGAGCGATGCTCGACAACGGGCAGTGCGTCCCCGAAACCAGTGAGCAGTGCGCCGACGATGAGCTGCTCACCCGCGATGGCGAATGTGTCGACCCCGATGACTTCGTCTGCGACGAGGGCACCAGCTTTGACTTCGGCGCCGGCGAGTGCATCTCCGATTCCGAAATCATCTGCGGAGAGGACACCGTCGAAGCCGACGGCCAGTGCGTTCCCGAAGACCCGATCAGTTGTGGTGAACACACCGTACTCTTTCGCGATGAATGTCTCCTCGAAGAGACCGTCTGCGGAGAAGACACCAGCTTCGATCCTGATGAATTGCACTGCTACCCCGCCCCCTCCGCCTGTGACGGACGTACCGAATTCGATGTGGCCACCGGGGAGTGTGTCGACCTGAATGTCGTCTCCTGTGGCGACGACACCTATGAACTCGACAACCAATGCCTGCCGCTGGAATCGTTCGCCGACCAACTCGCAGAAGATCCAGACCTCGAGTTCGGCGATGGCACCCCCATCACTCCCGTCTCCGACGACGAAGTCACCTTCGTGGGCACCATGGACGACGAACTGTCGCACAGCTTTGATGTACAGGCCGAGCAGGGCGATTGGGTCGAAATCAACCTCTATACCCGTGGGCTGCCCTCGCCCGGGTTCACCGTCGAAGACACCGACGGAGACTGGGAACGTCGCGTCCCCCCCGGCTATCAAGCCGTTCCCTCACGCACCGTGCTGCTGCCCGTGGATACGGGGCTGGAGCTGACCGTAACCACCGCCCTGGCAGACCACGACGACTGGTCCGGTCAAGGCCACGAATCCTGGAAATACGTCGGCACCGCCGAAATTGTCGATCCCCCGGTCGCCCATCCGTGGGATGACCTCGACGAACCTCTGTCTGGACAATTGGATGCGACCACCGACAACTGGATCAGCGTCGATGTCTCCGAAACCAACGAGCTGATTTTGACCCCCCATCACGTCGGCGACGACGCACAGGATCCGACCGTCGAGCTGTGGTCCGACTCTGGAGACTTCGACCAGCGCCACTCACTGCAAGTAGACAATGACATCGAGCTCGACGTCGCCAACCACTCACAGGTGTATCTGCACTTCGACGCCGTCAAGCTCCTCGGCGAGGACTTCGACTACGAAGTCAGCGCCACGGTCACCGAAACGCTTATGCCCGGCGAGCGCATCTCTGTGGACGTGACCGCTGACGACGGTGACACCCTGATGATTACCCACGAATCCACCGATGCTTCCCCGGTAGACATCGACATCCGATTTGACGGTCAGCAGGTGCAATACCTCACCAACGCACTGGCGGCCAACCAGGGCAGCTACGATGAACATGAGTCAAAGCGCAGCTTCCAGTATGTGCAGAACACCGGCACCTACACCGTGGAATTCGTCAACAACTCCTTTGATGAAGTCGAAGGGTTTCTGGGCCAGGTTACCACCGAAGAGGTTCCGGTGTTCGAGTTTTCCTACGATGAAGAAGACTTTTCAGCGGACATCCCCGGTGACGCCGACCCTGGCGACTGGCGGTTTGTCGTCCTCGACACGCCCGCCCCGGCGCTGGTCGATGCCACCATCGTTCCCTCCTCTTCCAGCGCTCGACTCTCGGTGATCGAAGACACCACCCGTGATCGTTTCGTCAACGAAACGGGCACCATCAGCGGTACCGACGCCCAGTTTCAGACCCCCGACGCCGGTATCTACTACCTGGTCGCCCGCCCCTGGTCTTCCATCACCTCCCTGGGTGATCTGGAGTTCGACGTCACCGCCCAGGCCGTCGAACCCTTCGAGCCTGGCGAAATCTACGAGGAGACCTTCGACGCTGACGCCTTCGAGATGCTCAGCGGTGAAATTTCCTACGCCATCGGCGACGAAATTACGGTGCGGCTGTTCAACGAGGACGACCAACTGCTGTCCGAAGGTGTACGCAGTTCCTCGTCGTTCCGTCTGTTCGAGTTGCTGCCCTCCTCCGGAGAGTACACCCTACAGCTCGAAAACGAGACCAATGAGGACATCCTGGGGCTGAACGTCGAAACCGAACTGATCGACCCGGTTCATTCGTTCACCCGTTCCGACGACTTTTCACACAGCTTTGAACAGACCGACAGCGTCGACGACGGCGACAGCGAGCATATCCTGTTTCGCCCACTCAGCGCCTTCGAGCTGGACATCGATGTGCTGCTCGACACCGACGAAAGCGCCGATGTGCGCCTGTGGCGCTCCGACAACGGCCAGGTCGCCAAGCAATTCAGCGCCTCCGGCAGCTCTACCGACGCTGAAATTACGGTGCTCGAAGGGATCGACTACATCATCGAAATCGAAGCCACCGATGCTCTCGGCGGCTACGAATTCGAGTTCGATGGCGTCGCCGTCGACTTCATCTTCGACGGTCAGACCTTTGACCCTGAGTTGTTGATCGAGCCCCAGGACGAAGCCACATTCACCACCACCGTCTCCGGATGCGACACCCTGACCAACCTCTCCGTCAAAGTCGATCTGACCAGTGCATTCAATCAGGGGATGTACTTCTACCTGCACGCCCCAAACGGCGAAACCTACCAGCTTCGCGACGGTGATACTGGCACCATCTCTACGATCTACCCCGACGACACCGACCCCGTCGACTCCTTCGATCCCCTCATCGGAGAGTCCGGCAATGGTGACTGGTCGCTGGAGATTGAAAACGACGCATCGTTCACCGACGCGTTCCTCGCAGAGTGGTACATGGAGTTTAACTGCGAAGACGACTGAGACTGCTTCTAAAACTAAATCTGGATGTGCTGATGTGCCCTCGGCCTGCACGCAACGCCACCGTTTCGCTACTGACCGCTGCCCTCATCTCCATGATGCTGGCCTGCCCCAGCACTGACGGCACCGGAATTGACCACGACAATGGTGATACCGGCGAAACAGACGCCGGCGACGAGGACGTACCACCAGACACCACCGATGATGACGCCGGCGACTACGAATGCCAACTGACCGAAGACTGCGACGGCGACGACGTCTGCATCGATGCCACCTGCGTCGCCGTCGAATGCTCCGATCCGTCCACCCCGCCCGGCACATCTGTCTCCACCGACGGCTACCTGCCCGGTGATACCGCCACCTACGACTGTGAACCGGAGCACGACCTGATCGGCGACCGACAGCGAACCTGCACCGAAGACGGGGCCTGGTCCGGCAACCCGCCCTCCTGCACCCCCTTCAGCCCTCCTGACGTACAGACACTCTTTACCTATCCTCCACCGGGCGACGTCGACGACAGTATCGAGGACCATGTCATCGACCTGCTCGATACTGCTCCCTCCGGCAGCAAGGTGCGAGCCTCCTTCTACTCGTTTAGCCGCGTGCGGGTTGCCCAGGCGTTCGTCGACGCTCACAACCGCGGCGCCGACGTACGCGTCATCGTCAACAACCACAATGTCCACCCCGACGGCTCCTATTACGCCGGGGTCGAACTGCTCGACGAAGAGCTGGGCAACCGGCTGACCATCTGTCACGAAGACGAAGAACCACAGCAGGCCGGCTGCGTCGGCGACCGGATCAACCACAACAAGTTCATCACCTTCTCCGAGCTCGTCGGCGGCGGCGATCACGTCGTGATGCAGACCACCTCCAACATGAACAACCCCCAGCGCGAGGAGGTCAACACTCTGGTGACCGTCCATGGCGACACCGGGCTGTACAACGCCTATCTGGACCACTGGAACGACCAACAGGCCCAGCAGATCGACACCGATTACTACCACTACGTCGACGGCGACGACGACACGAGGGTCTACTTCTTTCCCCGCCAAGAAGGCGACACCATCGTCGAAATCCTCGACGACGTTCACTGCGACGACGACTCCAGCCTCCATGTGGCCATGGCCTGGTTTACCGACGCCCGCGTCGAAATCGCCCAGCGACTCGCCGATCTGCACGACGACGGCTGCGCGGTCAACGTACTCATCGACGAACGCACCGACTACGACACCCCCGGCTCCAACGTCGTTGACGCCCTCTCCACCGGCGACATCGACCTGGCCTACTTTCCCGAAGCTGACTTCCAGGCCGGCGACGGGATGAAACTACACTCCAAGCACATGCTCATCGACGCCCCCTTCGGCGACAACAAAGTCCACCAGCAACTGGTGCTCACCGGCTCCCACAACTTCAACGTCTCCTCCCTTGAGCGAAACGACGAGGCACTGATGAAGCTGCGTGATGCTCAGACCCATCAGGACTTCGTCGACGACTGGAACACACTCCGCCCCGGGGCGGTCACGCTGCATCCATAACCCCCCCTCCTGCGCCCGCGGCCGACTCGCCGTTGAATGATTTTCGCTCTCCCCTGGTTTATGTTACGCCCGCAGCTCAGCGGACTGACCAAAACCACCGGAGACTCTCGATGTATCGCCTTATCCCGCGCCTTCTTTGTGCGTCCCTGCCCGCCGCGTTGCTCCTCACCTCCTGCGCCACCGGCCCCACCGCTGACGACACCGACCAGGCCCAGCCCGCCGACCAGGCCCAACAACAGCAGCAGACGCCGTCGCCTCGCTTCGGCACCTTCGGCTTCGACGTCGACGGGATGAACACCGACATCGCCCCCGGCGACGACTTCTACGCCTTCGCCAACGGCACCTGGGATGACACCACAGAGATTCCCTCCGACCGCTCCCGCTACGGGATGTTCGACAAACTGTCGCTGGAAGCCGAAGAAGATGTCCACGACATCATCACCGATTTCGTCGACGAAGGCGGCGAGCCCGGCTCAAACCAGCGCCTCGTCGGCGACTTCTACACAAGCTGGATGGACGAGGAGACCATCGAAGCCGTCGGGCTTGAGCCGGCCGAACCCTACCTGGAGCGCATCACCGGCACCGAAGACATCGACGACGCCGCCGCGCTGATGGCCGAAGTCGGCATGCCCGCCCCCTACGGCGTGCGCATCTCCCCCGACCCCAAAGATCCGTCGGTGTATGCCGTGCGCACCGGCCAGTCCGGGCTGGGCATGCCCGACCGCGACTACTATCTCGACGACTCCCAACGCTTCGAGGAGTACCGCGACGCCTACCGCGACTACATCGTCGAAATCCACGAACTCGCCGGCATCGACGACCCCGAACGGCGAGCCGACGATATCATCGACCTTGAAACCCGGCTCGCCGATGCTCACTGGCCGCGCGAGCGCTCCCGACAGATCACTGAGACCTACAACGTGATGACCGTCGACGAATTCGCCGAGTTGGCCCCGTCGCTACACCTCGATAAGGCGCTGAAGATCCGCGGGTTCGAAGACCTGGATGAACTCATCGTCGCCCAGCCCGACGCCATCGAAGCCGCCGGCGAAATTTTCGCCGACGCCCACATCGACACCATCCACGACTACCTGCGGTTTCACTTCCTCTCCGATCGCGCCTCCTGGCTCGGCGAAGAATTCGACCGCGCTCACTTTCACTTCTTCTCCCACACCCTGTCGGGCACCGAAGAGCAACGCGAACGCTACCGGCGCGGCACCCGCCTGATCAGCCGGCACCTGGGCCATGCCGTCGGCCCGGAGTATGTCGAACGTCACTTCCCCCCCGACGCCCGCGAACAGATGGACGAGCTCGTCGACAATCTGCTCGACGGATTTGAACGGCGGCTGACCCGGCTCGACTGGATGGACGACGAAACCCGCGAGGCGGCGCTTGAGAAGCTGTCAACATTCGAGTCTCGCATCGGATACCCCGAAATCTGGGAGAGTTTTGAAGACGTCGAAATCCACGACGACGACTACTTCGGCAACCGCATGCGCCTCGCTGAGCACCGCTGGCAGCGCGACCTCCAGCGTTTCGGTGAGCCCGTAGACCGGCGCCGCTGGCACTGGCCCCCGCAGATGGTCAACGCCAGCTACAACTCTCTGCTAAACCAGATCACCTTCCCCGCCGGCATTTTGCAGGCCCCCTTCTTCGACCCCGAAGCCGACCCGGCGATCAACTACGGGGCCATCGGCGCGGTCATCGGCCATGAAATCGGCCATGGATTCGACGACCAGGGCCGCCGCTACGACGCCGAGGGCCAGCTTAGAGACTGGTGGACCGACACCACGGACGAACAGTTTGAGAAGGCATCCGGCGCGCTCGTCGAGCAATACAATCAGTTCTGCCCCTTCGAAGATCAGTGCGTCAACGGCAGGCTGGCGCTGGGAGAAAACATCGGCGATCTGGGCGGGATGCAAATGGCCTACGATGCCTATCGCAGCTACGCCGACGAGAACTATCCCGACGGCGAACCCCCGGAAATCGACGGGCTGTCCGGTGACCAGCGTTTCTTTCTGGGCTGGGCTCAGATCTGGCGGTCGCTGTACCGCGACGACGCGCTGCGCTCCCGGCTCGTCAACGGCCCCCATGCTCCCGGCCGCTTCCGGGTCAACGGGGTGGTGCGCAACATCGACGCCTTCTACGACGCCTTCGACGTCGACGAGAACCACGAGCTGTATCTGCCCCCCGACGAGCGGGTCTCGATCTGGTGAACACATGATCCCGCGGCGCCTCGACAAGTTTTTGGCCGACGCCACCGATCTGTCCAGAAGTCAGATCGAAGACGCCTTCTACAACGGGCGCGTAGAGGTGATCTGCGGCGCCGAACCCTGGGTGGACGACTACGAGCCCTGGAGCCTGATCTTCGAGGATGACCGGGTGCTGCTCGACGGCGAACCGGTCACACCCAGCCCACCCCGCCACTACATCGCTCTGCACAAACCGGCCGGGATCATCTGCACCACCGACCACCCCGAGGGGCGCGACTGCCTCAAACCCTGGATGGACAGACTACCGGATGCCCTCTTTCCCGTGGGCCGGCTCGACAAACCGACCACCGGCCTGTTGCTTCTGACCGACGACGGCGACCTATGCTTCTGTCTTCTCAGGCCCTGGTTCCACGTCGAGAAGGAGTACCATCTCACCGTGCGTGGCACCGTAGACACCGACGATCCACGCCTGAAGTTGCTCGAAGAGGGCGTCGACATCGGCGACAACAAACCACCTCCCACCGCCCTTCGAACCGATGTGGTCGACCGCAGCGATGACACCACCGTGCTCTCCGTGGTCGTCCATGAAGGACGCCACCGCATGGTACGGCGCATGGCCCGTGGCGTCGGTCTGGACCTTCAGCATCTTCACCGCCCCCGCATCGGGCCGGTGCAACTGGGTGATGTCGCCCCGGGAGACCACCGTCGCCTCACCGACGACGAAGTCAACGAACTCTGGGAAGCCTGCGGCACCCGCCAGGCGTCAAAGCAACGCCAGATCGACGCGTTGCGCCGCCAGGCAGAAAAGTGGCGCCGCCAGAACCGCCCTCACCATCGGTTGCACAGGTGGCTTGAGGCCCACGCATCCTGACCCCCCGCAATTGGATCGAGCTAACCCGGAGATTTCACGCAGATGTGTAATGAGACACAGCAGGGCGCACGCTCACTGGATGATGACGACCGAC
>SKMT01000044.1 GCA_007120915.1 Myxococcales bacterium
ACCGATGACGCCGGCGTTTTTCGAAGGGCCGGCGGAACGGATCGACCCGGTGGTCAGCGCGTTGAAGAAGGGAGGGATGTCGGCGCGGCGGGTCAAAAACCTGGCGCGACGCGCCGCTTTTGGATCGGCGGTGCTGATTCCCTTCGTCGCCGTTCTGGAGACGCAGGACTGGTTGCTGTCGAAGCTTCGGGGCGACAAAGAGGCGATGGGGCTTTTGGCTGATGTCGTCGACGAGGCGATAGGGGCGGTCGAAGAGTATCTGGGCACGAAGCGGCCGCTGGCGGCGAGGTTGTTGTCGCCGCTGACGTTCAGCGGTGCGCTGATCGCGGCCCCGAAGGTCCCACCCTTTGATCTGGAGACCTATCTGCGGGTGCATTTCACAAAGGTCGGCGAGCAGACTCGCCTGCTGTTGGGCGAGTTCGTTGAACAGCGGGAGAGAGCCGGCGAGGACTCTCCGGCGCTTCAGGCGCTGCTAAACGAACGAAAGATTGACTGAAACGCACGTCTCGCCGGCTGACGGCACCACCTTCCAGTCGCTCTTCGCTCGAAGTTGCGCAATGGGCACATCTGCACTCCGATCAACTTGAAACCTGGCGTTGTCATCTCGCCGGTGCGCATTTTAGTTAAATTTCCGTCCGTTTAAGTCGTGGGTCTTGGTACCGGTGATGGTGGGTTCGGCTCGCAATAGGTCGGCGAATCGGACACAAGACCCGAGACACAAGACCCACGACCCAACTCGGCGATGCTCTCGAAGTCATGGAGATTCATGCGGGATTGTCGAAGTTAGGTGCTTAAACGAACACGGGGGCTCATAACACATTGTCGTGAAAGACAGGGGTGAATTTCGACTGTCGGAACGCGACAGGCCCTGTTGATGGCGGGGTGCCACTGTGTGTTTTGATGGTTAAGTGCAATAAAAAGATAAAAACGGTTTTTACCTTCTATATGGTCTGTTTTGTTTTTGTTTGACATTGTTGGGTGGATGCTTAATCTGCACTTGTTCGTGAGTGTTGGTGGTGGAAGAAGGCTTTGCACAGGAGCTGGCGGTTCTGACGTAGAAATGTCAGTTTTTAAGCATTGTTGAGATGAGCTGGCGAGGCATTGGTGCTGTGTTGCGAGATATTTCTGCAGCTTCGGCGGTGTTACGAGATCGACGACACTGGTCTCTCCCTTTGTGCTTATTTTGCGCCGATGTCAGTGGCGTCAGTTCACGACGAGAGCCACCGATGGGTGATTTCTCCAGAATTCTGAGGAGCAGCGTTAGGATGATGTGTGGAGTCGACATGGAAGGGGATAGCGGCCTGTAGTAGTTATGGTTTTGTGGCAAAAAAACATCGTTATATGCGTTTTGTGTGTCGGGCTTAGGCGTGGTGCTGTAGTGCGAGAAACAACGGAATAAGATGTCTGCAGTAAAGAAGGATGAAAGAAAGAATGATCAGATCTCCCGGTCTGACATCGAGAGATGGTGTCACAAGATCGCGGAGGCTCAGGATTCGGAAAGAGAGCTGGGGGATCTTGTGTCCGAGCTCGGCGATCGGAGTACGACCGATGAGCTCATTCAGATGTTACGTAAGGTGACGTGGTCTTTCGTGGAGCGCCAACAGTACGAACTGGCGCTCGATGTGCTCGATCAACTGGTAGAACTGGATCCGGCCGATCTGCGCACGCGGATCGAAATCGGCAAGGTTCACCTGCGGAATGGGGACGGGGAAGCGGGGTTTGCTGCGATGGAGCAGGCTTTTGATGTTGCCCTGGCTCAGCGCAACACACAGCGGTGCGAGGAAATCCTGGGGCTGATGGATCGGATTGAGCCCGGATCGGGAAAGACGATGGTCAAGCGGGGGGAGTATTTGCTTGCTGGAGACGAAGAACAACAGGCACTGGCGGCCTTTGAGAAGGCAGCGAGCATCTTCGAGGACATCGGGCATCGCCAGGAGTTTCTCGCCGTTGGGAAACGGATTTTGAAGCTGAATCCGGAAGACGAGGCGATGCGCTACAAGGTCGGAGAGAACCTGATTGCGGAGGCGAGAGCATTCCTAGACTACCAGTTGCACAACAAGGCGATAAGCAGGTTGTGCGAGGCGATCGAGTATATGCCCCATCAGGTCGAGACCTATGAGATGCTGGCGCGAGGATTGGTGCAAGTCGGTCGCCGAGAGGACGCCGTGGAGCTGTTGGTGTCAACAGCACGTCAGTTCGATGAACCGTTGCTTGGCCGTGAGCTGCTGATGGTGGGGCGTGAATTAAGCTCCAATACCGAGCAGATTGATCGAATCGCCGAGGAGCTGGGGATCGACCTGACGCGATCGGAGGGGGAGGAAGTGGTCTGGGATTTTCCGGACGATGGGGGAGGCGAACTGGGGGATGTGGAGACATCTGTGGAGTACTCACAGCAGGAAGACTCGCAACCGGAGCCGAGCTCGGAAGACTCGCAACCGGAGCCGAGCTCGGAAGACACGCAACCGGAGCCGAGCTCGGAAGACACACAATCGGAGCCGAGCTCGGAAGACACGCAACCGGAACTGAGACCGTCCGGAGAAATCATTCGCGAGGGCGAAGCGGTGAGGGCGGTGCTCGAAACGCTGTCGTGCGTTGCGAATTGTGAGAAGCCGGTGCGGGTGGTGGTTTGCCGACAGCAGGGGGCGTATCAGTTGGAGATGATCGTGAATCGGGGACGGATTTATCCCGGAGTTCGCATCGGAAATCCCACCTCTCTGGGCTTCGAAATAGAAGGTCTGGAGATCCCGGAGCTGACGTCGGTGGAAAGCGAGATGATCGATCTGCTGTGGCAACAGGTGCTCGACGGGCAGACGGACGCCCCGGAGGGGCTGGTCGACGGGGAACGCCGCGAGATCTTGCGCCATCGTGTGGCGTCGATGCTGCATCTGGTGGGGCGATGGGCCGAAGATGAAAACATTGAGATTCGTACGGAGCCGGCGGCAACCCGGCCGCGATTCCCGGTGTCGTTTTCCTGTTCATCGATCTTAGTGATGTTTTCCAGATCGCTGCTGGAGACCGGTGTTCACCCAGCGGATGAAGCCCCCGATGTAACTGCTATTGAGACCGAAGAGACCTGGAAGTTCAGCCGGTTCTGCGGCGGAAAGTGGTATCTTCCCGTTGAGGTAGATGGAAACCGTCAACGACCCGCGTTCTCGACGATGCGCACCGCCATGGATGTTGCCCGTTCGGTCGGGGAAGCGATGGAGAACGTCAGCGGCGATGATGGCGACGAAGAGAGGCTGGCCTGGAGCCTTGTGTTTGAGGGCGAAGCCTGGGGGGCGATCCGATGGGGACAGGTTCTCCGGCTGATGCGGGTTCGTACCAATCAACTGGGCCGGCTTACACGTTACCTGAAGGGGTGGACAGCAGGAGGAGAGTCGTGACCACAGCAGTACTGGAGTTGCGAGACCTGCGTGTCAGCTTTGGCGAACGCACCATACTCGATGGCATCGATCTGGCGGTGGGCCCAGGTCAGATCACTGTGATCACCGGGCCGGGGGGGGCGGGCAAGTCGACATTGCTGCGGACGATCTGTGGGGAGAATGAAGGCAATCCGTCGATGACCGTCGAAGGCCAGGTTCAGTACCGCGGGCAGCGACCGGAGTCGAGCCATCAGCCGGTACTCGTGGAGCAGACGCCGGCGAAGATGATGCGCAGCGTCTTCGAGTTAATCGCCTCTCACACACCAGACCGGGCGCTGTTGACGCGCCAACAGCTTCGAGACCGGTTGTGTGATCAGTTGAACACAATGAGGGCGGGGCGTCTCGTCGAACAGTTGGATGAGTCACTTATTGAGCTGGCCGCAGTGGATCGACGCCTGGCGATGCTGGTGGCCGGGGTGGTGCGCGACCCGGCGGTGTTGTGTGTCGATGAGCCGACAGCCGGGCTTGATGACGAAGATGCAGAGCAAGTGCTGGAGTTGTTGCGCCTCCAGGCGGACCACCGGGCGATATTGTGGGTGACCCATCATCAGC
Source organism: Myxococcales bacterium (assembly GCA_007120915.1). Classification (GTDB taxonomy): domain Bacteria; phylum Myxococcota_A; class Bradymonadia; order Bradymonadales; family Bradymonadaceae; genus SLJM01. Next base: position 3,975 of record SKMT01000044.1, read on the forward strand.
GGCGAGCCCGCTCGATTGCCGATCGGGTGGCGCTTCTGGCAGGTGGACGGATTTGTGAAAAGGCGCAGGTCGATCAGTTTTTCGACGCCCCGGTGACTCCAGAGGCGCGTTCGTTTGTGCGCAGCGGAAGCTGCACGATTGCCTCGCCGGATGCGCGCCCCGAGGAATTGGCGCCACAGTTTCGACAGGCCAACGGTTCCCAACAGAAGCTCGACGATGTGGTGTTGCTGGAGCCCGGCGATGAGCAGACCTCGGCGAAGCCCTCCGCGCCCAGTGCCCGGCGGGGCCCGATTGGATTTCACTGGATGCGACCCGGCCAGCTTGCAGGAACACCGATGCCGGGGGCGATGCGCCCGATCGAGGAGGACCTTGCGGCACTGCAGCGTGTTGGCGTGACGGTGCTGGTGACATTGACGATGGAGCCATTGCCCCTGGAGCCGCTTCAGCCCCTTTCGATGCAGAATCTGCACGTGCCGATGCCGGACATGGGCGTGCCGACACTGGAGAAGGCTGCGGAGTGCTGCTGGGTTGTCAGTGAGTATCTGGATCGCGACGAGACCGTCGCCTTTCATTGCCGTGCCGGTATCGGTCGCACGGGCACCATGTTGGCGGTGTACGAAATCTGGGACGGGATGAGTGCCGATGACGCCTTTGCGGCGGCGCGGTCCGTGCACCGCCGATGGATTCAGTCGCAGCGCCAGAAGAGGTTTTTAACCGAATTCGAGCAGTGGCTCGAATAGTCCGCCGGTCTACCGGCGAGACTGTCAATGTCTGCGTGGTCGTCAGGCTCGTGGAGTTGACGCTTTCGAAGCAGTTGTTGAGCAATTCTTTTGCAGTAAGGAGTACAAGATGGCTTTGGATGCCGCAATTCAGTCGGCCGTAAATTCGATCCCGGAATGTGTCGCCGGAGGCTACGTCGATATGTCTACGGGAATGCTTCTGGGGGTTCAGACCGTCGAATCCCATCCCCAGGAGGTGTTGGACTACGTCGCCGCGGCGACGGCCGACCTGTTTCAGGGCGAGAATGTCGTGACCATCGAGAACATGTTCAAAAAACACCGTGGTCTGGAGGTGGACGACCATCACTACTTTCAGGAAATTGTCGTCTTCAGCGACAATTTGCTCCATATCTTTCAGCGGTGTAACGAAAACACCAACCATGCCGTCGTGTGGGTGTGCAACAAATCGGTCAACGTTGGGATGGCGCTGACGAAATCGCGAATGGTGATCGAAGACGTCGAACAGGCCTTGTAAAAACTGTTGTGACGCGATCGGTCGGCCACCATCAGGTGTGCCGGCCGATCGAGTTGATGTTCGCATGTGAACGAAGTCGAGAATCGAAGGTGGGGGATGACCCGGACAGGGGACAGTGATGTGTCCAGTTCGCAAACGGTAACGCGGCCTGATTAACAGAACCAGGACCACAGCCGTTGCCGGGGGACAGCTTCTCAGCATCTGAAGAGCGATCAACGATCCGATATGATGTTCTGGTGCCCCCTTCAGCGGGGACAATCAAAGGTCAACTCGGGTAGTTGGCCTTTGAAGCAATTCGACTCGTTACAATGTTGAGAACCAGCACGAAGCCAGACGTTTGTGGCCCCGGTTCTCAGCCTGTTCATACTCCTACGACAGTTCAGATTGGCAGCATTGGTACAATTTGCCGACGATCAGTAGCTGTGATGCCTACGTACGTCCACAGTCTGTCCGGTGGCATTGTCACAACGTAGCGTGCCGATCGTTGCTGACGGCGGAATACCTCTCAGCTCGGAATGCAGTATGAAAACGAGCCAACCGTCAATGAGAACGAATCTGCTCTCGAAGACCAAAAACGAGCTCATCTTGTTGATGAAACACCGCGGTTCCATCACCGCTCAGGAGGCCGGGGAGGAGCTTGACCTGGCGGTATCCACAGTTCGTCAGCATCTCTCGAAGCTGGAACTCGACGAATTTATCACCAGCCACTTCGAACGGCAGGGAGTGGGACGACCGAGAAAGAAGTACAGGTTGACCGAAAAATCAGACGTACTGTTTGTCAACAACGACCGGTTAATATTGTCGAGACTCATCGAATTTCTCCATGAAAGCGGTGCGACGGCACATTTAGAAGAGTTTTTCGACGAGATGGCTGCGGAATTGCTCGGTGGTTATCCCCGGCAATTCCAAGAATTGTCGCGCGAACAAAAGCAGGCCCGTCTGGAGCAATTACTGGAATCGGAGGGGTATCTGCCCGAGTTAACTCGAAAGCCCACCGGAGAGCTGGTCATTGACTTCTATCATTGTCCGTTTGCCGCGGTATCGGAGAGTACGAGCACGCCCTGTGAGTTTGAGCGCACGCTTCTGTCGCGTCTGTTCAACTCACCGGTCATCCAGAGAGAGTCGATCGGTGATGGAAATCAGTGTTGTCGATTCGTGGTAAAAGCCGAGACGACATTAGATGAGCAACATCGTGATTCGGCATAGCTGTGGGCGTGGCAACCGTGCAGTAAGTCCGCTGAGAGCGACACAACTGCATTACGACGCACTGCGCCACAGCGGTCGCAACCCGGCATAGGCCAGAATGGGTACCACGATGAAGACGCGCCAGTTGTAGTGGTAGGCTTCGGCGAACTGGGCGCGGATCAGGCTGCTGGTCGCGCGCACCATCCCGCAGCCCCAGCACGACAGATCGAAAAGCACCTGGGAGATGCAAATCGGGGGGAGTTCTTCGAGGCGACCCGGGGGAAAGAACACCAGCACAGAAAGAATGCCGATGCCCATCGCCCAGCCAACAACCGTTGCAGTTGTGAGGCGAGACGAGAACATCGGCGATTCTCTCAGGCGGGAGATCGGTGTCGTTCGGGGTTGTGAAACCCGAGTCAGTCCTTGATGACGAGCCGTCCCTCGGCGTCTTCAAACTTCTCGGTGGCGATCATGATCAGGTCGTACAGCACCCAGATGCCACATCCGCCGAGGGTGAAAATCATGGCGACGGCGGTGCCAATTTTGCCGGTGTAAAAACGGTGGGCGCCAACACCGCCGAGAATCAGGCAGAGAAGAAGGGCGACGATCCAATCACTTTCGCTTGGTTGTGCACTCATAAGAAACTCCGTGTATTACCCTGGTACAGATTGTTCGAGTGGGACACTCTGAGTACCATTTTGACGCAGCGGAGACAACCGCTAGCGCACCGTGTTTACTGGGAGGGAACTTCAGCGAAAACAAGACAGGAGTAGTGCAATGACGCAGCCTGAAGAAGTTATGACATTCTGGTTCGGCGAAGGTGACGACCCCTGGCGGGTCGATGATGAGATCGTGTCTCGTTGGTTCGGGGGCGGTGAGGAGTTTGACGAGGAGATCCGGCAGCGGTTCGGAGACGATCTGCAGCGGGCGATACTCGGCGAGTACGACGATTGGGCGGAGACGACGAGGGGACGGATGGCGCTGATCCTGTTGCTCGACCAGTTTTCGCGCCATCTGTTTCGCGGCTCGCCCCGATCCTGGACCCAGGATCTGTTCGCCCAGAAGCTGACGCTGGAAGGGCTGGAGGCGGGGGTCGACCAACAGCTTCGGCCCGTGGAGCGGACCTTCTTCTACCTGCCGCTGGAGCACGCCGAAGATCTTCAGCTACAGAAGCTGTCGGTGAAGATGTACGCCCGGCTTGTCGAAGACGCCCCGGAAGATGCGGGATATGTCCGATCGACGCTCGACTACGCCGAAGGGCACAGGCGGGTCATCGAGCAGTTCGGGCGGTTTCCGCACCGCAACGAGGTGATTGGCCGGCCGAGCACGGCTGAAGAGCTGGCGTATCTGGAGGAGTCGGAGGGGTGGCTTTGATTGGGTGTTGGGTGGTCGGTGTTGGGTGGTCGGTGTTGGGTGGTGGGTGTTAGGCGTCAGTGACGCGCTGGTGGGTGACCTCGTGGAGAGTGCCGTCGCCGGTTTTGAAGGCCGTGGCGTTCTGGAGGGTGGTCTCGGCGATGGAGGTCAGCGCCTCGCTGGTGAAGAAGCCCTGGTGGCCGGTGATCAACACGTTAGGGAAGGTTAGAAGCCGGGCGAAGACGTCGTCCTGGATGATTCGTTCGGAGAGATCTTCGAAAAATAGATCCTCTTCCTCCTCGTAGACGTCGAGGCCCAGGTGGCCAATTTTTTCGGATTTCAGTCCCTCGATGACCGCGCGGGTGTCGATGATACAGCCGCGAGAGGTGTTGATGAGCATGACGCCGTCGCGCATCTGCTCGATGGCGTCGGCGTCGATCATGTGGTGGGTGTCGGGGGTCATGGGGCAGTGGAGGCTGATGATATGGGAGCGGGAGAAGAGTTCGCTCAGCTCGACGTATTCGACGCCGCGTTGCCGGCATTCATCGTTGGGATAGGGGTCGAAGCCGAGCAGATCGCAGCCGAATCCACTCATAATCTGAGCGAAGGTGGTGCCGATGGTGCCGGTGCCGATGATGCCGACGGTCTTGCCGTGCAGGTCGAAGCCGAGCAGCCCCTCCAGAGAGAAATTGCGCTCACGTACCCGGTTGTAGGCGCGGTGAGTCTGGCGGTTCAGCCCCAGAATCAGCGCCAGGGTATGCTCGGCGACGGCGTGGGGCGAGTAGGCGGGCACCCGGGCGACGGTGATGTCGCGGTCGTGGGCCGCGCGCAGATCGACGTTGTTGAATCCCGCGGAGCGAAGCAGCACCAGTTTGATGCCCAACTCGTCGAAATCGGCGATGACCTGCCCGTCGACCTGGTCGTTGACGAAAGCGCAGACCGCGTCGGCGCCTTCGGCCAGCGATGAGGTCTCGCCGGTGAGCCGACTCTCCAGATAGGTGATGTCGTGACCGAAGTCGGCGTTGACCCTGTCGAAGAATTCACGGTCGTAGCTCTTGGTGCTGAACATGGCGATTTGCATCGGCGTAATTCCCTGTCGAAGTCGTGGAGTGGACGTCGTGGTAACGGGTGAAGTGTAAGGGCCGTCAGCCCACCAACAACCAGGCCAGCGCGCCGCCGGCGATCAGATAGATGGCACAGGCGCCGAGTGTGCGGCGCATGACATCGCCTTCCTGCCCGGCGATGCCGACGGTGGCGCAGCCGGCGATGATGTTGTGGGGGGCGATGATGTTGCCCACCGCCGCGCCGAAGCCCTGGGCGCCGACGAGGCGTAATTCGTCGAAGTCCAGCCGGTCGGCGGTGGCGGTCTGAAAGTCGGTAAACAGAATGTTCGAGGCGGTCGCCGAGCCGGTCACAAAGGTGCCCAGCGCTCCGACGATGGGGGCGAAGGCGGGCCAGGCGGCTCCCGTGTTCGCGGCAGCTTCGGCGAGTACATCGATCATTTCGGTGTGCACCATCAGCCGCGAGATCGCGAGCATGGCGACCAGAGCGATGGTCACGGGCACCAGCATCTTCAGTGCTTCGGTCACGGCCTCGCGGAAGTCTTCGGCGTCGGCGTGCTGCAGCAGCCCACCGGAGATGAAGCCCACCACCAGAATGGTGCCGGGGTGGTACAGCGGCTGGAAGCTGCCGTCGAACTGCCCGAAGAGCGTCCAGGAGATCTCCACGGCCTGAAGCGTCGACTCCACGGGGGGGATCAGCCGGGTGACCAGAATCAGGGTGATGACCACCGCGTAGGGCGAAGCGGCGCGCCATATCGGCATCACATCATCGTCGTTGTCCCGTTGTGCGTCGTCGTCTTTCGTTCGGTGCATCACCCGCAGCGCGATCACGAACAGCACGGCGCCGACGACAGCCCCGCCCATGGTGGGCAACTCGGGGCCGACGAATCGCGCGATCAGCCACATCGGCACCAGAAATCCGGCGGCGGCGAGTACGAACCATCCGAGTACCGAGGGGCGGTCCACGCCTTCCTCAGCGGTGGTGCGAGAGACCAGAAACAGAACCACGGCGAGCATGATGGCGCCGAGGATGACGTGGAAGTCGGCGGTGACCCCGGCGATGGCGAGCCCCGAAAAGTCGGTGGCGGCGATCTGGGGGATGATCGGTGTGCCCACGGCGCCGAAGGAGACCCCCACCGAGTGGCCGATAAGCGCAATCGTCACCGCCTGAACCGGCGAAAATCCGAAGCCCACCAGAAAGGGAGCGGCCAGGGCGATGGGTGTGCCGAATCCGGCGGCGCCCTCCAGAAAGAGCGCGAAAAACCAGGCGATCAGAATCGCCAGCAGCCGCGGATCGTCAGCCAGCCTCCCGAGGTGGGTGCGAAGGGAGTCGATGGCATCGGTTTGCATCTGAAGATGGTGCAGACATAGCGCCCCGAAGATGATCCAGAGGATGGTCCCGGCGGTAAATGTCGCCTCTGCCGCCGAGCCGGCGAGCCCCGACACCATGGGGCGGTCGAAATCGGCGAGTTCGGGGAATGCGAAGTAGCCGACGGTGATGCCCACGGTCACCGCCAGTCCGATCACTCCGGCGGTGGCCGCGGAGCGCCGGAAGATGACCATCGCCACCAGAATGACGATGACCGGTGATGCTGCCAGTAGGGGGTCGAGCATCACTCCTCAATCAGTCGGTAGCCTTCCAGTCGTCCCGGGCCGTAATTGGCGTTGCAGGAGGGGACGTACACCTGGTCGTCGTGCACAAGGGGCAGCGAGTAGCGTCGGCCTGGTCCGTCGAGTTCGGTCTGGTAGACCGGTTCGCCGTCCTCAATGCGCACGCCGGTGAGGATGCCGCGCCCGCCGCGGTGAATATCGACGATCCAGGCGTGTTCACCGTCGGCGCTCAGTTGCACCCGCGAGGGGTGGCTTCGGAAGTATTCGACGGCTTCGTTGCTGTCGAAGTCGGGGAACTCCCAGGCGCGCTGAAGCGTCGGTTCACCGTCGGAGTCGTCGACCGTCAGCGCCACCAATCCCCCTTCGTTGACGTCGTCGGACATGAAGGTGGGAATTAGCACCGCCGGCTGGCCGTCGATCTCGGTCTCCAGCGGTTTTGTCACCGACATGCCGGCCCAGATGCGGGTGCAATCGGCGCCGTGGTGCCCGCACATCTCGACCATCCGATGGCGGTCGTACATGGTGCCCAGATGGTCGGCGTCCACCAGGTAGGCGTGGCCGTCCTTGGTGGGGTAGACCAGCACGTTGTGGTCGTCCAGCTCGACGCGCACCGGGGTGCTCCCGCCGATGTAGTCCATCACACCCCAGCACTCGAAGAGTGTGTCGTAGTCGTCGCAGCGCCCGTCGGGAGCGCGCTGTAGTTCCTGGTCGTCCATCAGCCGGGGGATAAAGAGGTTTTCGCAGGACTCCATGCACTGATCGGAGGGGGCGTCAACATCGAAGTCAGCGCAGGCTTCTTCGTCGCAGCCAGGATCGAAATCAAGACCCGGTTCAACTTTCATCAAGGTATTGGCGTAGGCTCGGCGGTTCAGGTCGAGCCGTCCGTTTCCGGGAGCGAGGATCAGGTGGTAGTCATCACCGCCGTCTTCTTCGACGACCAGGTGGCCGG
>SKMT01000335.1 GCA_007120915.1 Myxococcales bacterium
CACCGTTCCGACTTCCGCTTTCCGAGTTCCGATTTGCTTATTGCTTTCTACTTCGTCGCCAGCGTTTTGAGTGGACTCAGGGGGTTGAGCACAGGTCATTAGACAAGGAAAACTGGAAGACTAATCGGAAGTCGGAACTCGGAAGCCGGAAAGCTGGATCCCCCCGAGGGGAAGATGTTGGGCGGTCTGCACTTTCACAGCGGAGTTCCACCGACGAAGCAGAAAAATTTTGACGCCGCATCCGTCATCCCTGATGTTGTTCAGGCGCCAGTTAAAGTGATTGTTCAGGGCTGTTTGGATGGCCGGCGCACGAAATAACCGCACGTTATAGTTAAAGTGATACTGGAAGGCTCATGAAAGTCTTGCTTGAGTTGTTGGGTGACACGACGCGAATCCTCAATGGTGTCGAGGGGTTGGATGACTTCCGTCCCGAAGGGCGAGAGCGGGTCCGAGAGCTGTTGCAGCAGCTTCGCCTGGAGTCGACGCGCATCCTGGAGACTGCCGACGATGATGTGCAGATGGATGAGAAGCGCCAGGTTTGGCTGCGCGACTCGCTGGAGGCGATCACGTCAAAAGAATATGACACCGCGCGCGAGGCACTGGAGCAGGCGGTCGAAGAGTTCCCTGAGGACTTCGAGTTTCTGAACTATCTGGGGCTGGTCTGCTGGGAGCAGGAGGATCTGCGAGATGCCGAGGAGGCGTATCATCGGGCGGTTCGCACGGTGCTTGGTGACAGGCTGTGCACCGAGCCGGTGGAGGGCTCACAGGATGAAGTGCTCAGAGCTGTCGAGGGGCGAGCCCTGGCGTTGTACCGGCTCGGCGATCTGGATGACGCGCTGACGTGGTTCCAGTGGCTCGGCGACAACTATCCGGACAGCTACGTGGGGTGCTCCTATCTCGCCGGCGAGATCCACCATCTGCGAGGGGAGCTGGATCGGGCGATTGAGCGCTACGAACAGGTGCCGGTGGAACCGGCGGTGCTCTACAACCGTGGGCTGGCCCACTTTCAGCGCCACGAGCTCGATGAAGCGGTGCACCACTGGATTCGGGGGCTGGTAGCCAACGTACACATCGGATCGATGTTGTTGGGCCGGCAGGCGGGCCGCAAGAGCTGTACGCCCGGGCATCTGGGAAGCCGAGGATATGCGAAGGACTTCGTCGACGCCTGCTTGCGGCTGTGGCACGGCGCCGATGGGGGACTGCGCTTTCTGGATCAGTGTTTTTCGCACGAAGCGGTACAGCAGCATCTGGACCACTGCAGCGAAGAGGGCGGAACCAGGCTGTTGCAGTCCGGAGAGGGCGCGATGGGCTGTGCCGGTTGGCTGGAGCAGTTGCAGGATCAGGCGGCGTTGGACCGGCTGGTCAGTCGTGTGACGGGGCGGCTTAGGATGTAAGCGCGCTTGTTGGAACGCGTTGGATCTGGAAGAAATCAGGGGGGCAGGGGTGTTCTGTGCTCTGATGCGACCTGGCAGGACGCGCTCCCTCGACCCACGACTCGTAACGAACGACGACACTGCATGAATAGCAGCCTGAAAGGATGGGTGACCCTGGCGGGGGGAGTCGCGTCGATCGTCGTGTTGACGACATCGATGTGCCACGGGGATCTGTTTGCTCCGGCCGAAGAGACGGAACGGGAGCGGGCGAGCTACGACTTTCAGCCCTTCAGCGACACCTATGAGCCGCCGCCGGAACCGCCGGAGGGGGAGAGCCGCTGGATTCGGTTCGTCGACGACAACGAAGATTCGATAGAGGCGAACACACTGGTCAGCGCGCCGGGGATGTGGCCCTTCGTGTCTATCGACAGCGACGAGGCGGGGTATCTGGAGCTGCCGGCGAACACGGTGGAGCGATTTCGCGGCGATGAGCTTCGGATGTACGAGATCATCGCCCGTTCCGCCGATCGCGACGGCGACGGCCACGGGTTCTGGGGGCTGGTGCGAGGGCCCGATGGGAAAGTAGAGCCCGGCGATGCGCCGATGGTGCAGATGCAGCAGGGCTATGCGGTGGAGCTGACGGTGGTCGACGATGCGGGAATGCCCATTGAGGGTGCATATGTGCGGCTGGCGCAGGATACGGTGGGCCTGGTGCACCTGGACTACACCACCCGCGCCGACGGTCGGGCCACCTTCAGTGCGCTGCCGCCGGACACCTACTATCTGACGGTGGACGCCGACGGTTACCGGCGAACGACGGTCACCGTCGACCATTCGTCGCCGATGGAGACCCCGATGAGCATCGCGCTCGACGACGGCGGTGGACTCAGAACGCCCTACGCCTGGCGAGGTCCACCGGTGCAGCAGGCCGCCGGAGGTGGGGGCAGCTCGTCGTCGGGGGCGACCGGGAGTTCGGCGTCCGGATCTTCTGATGGCGGCGGCGCGTCCAGCTCCGGTGGTCAATCCACGGCGGGCGACGACGCCGTGGATTCGACGGGCGGTAGCAGCTCCACTTCGGCGGGCGATGAGGGCATGGTCGAGATCGAGGTGCGGGTGGCGAACCGCCGCGGCGGCGGGGTCTCCGGCGCCTGGATTGAGGCGCGAGCCGGCGGACAGCGCGTCGACGAGTCGGCCAGCGGCGGGCGCGACCGGGTGGCGCTTCAGGTACCGCATGGGGCGAACGTCGATCTGATCGCCAGCCACGCCCATCATGGCGAGGGCGTCAAATCACTGGGCGCCGTCGACGGTAGCGAAGACGTGATTGTGCGCCTGGAAGCGGACTTGCTGTCCGATACACCGGCCGAGGACCGGATTGTCTGGCCCGACGAGATCGAAGAGGAACTGGGGATGGAGCTGGTCGACGACGGAAGCCGATGGCTGATCGACCGGCCCGCCTCGGAGACTCCGGCCGCACAGGCGGGGATTGAGCGAAGCGACAAACTTTTGTTCGTGCGCCGCGAGGGGGCGGGATACACGGCGGTGATCCAGCGCGACGGCCAGCCGATGGCTGTTGAGGTTCGGTAGCAGCCCAAACTTGCTCCCCCGCGGGATGAACCACGCGGGGGCCGGGGGCAGAGCGGTTGTCTGTTAGCAGCCCAAACTTGCTCCCCCG
>SKMT01000583.1 GCA_007120915.1 Myxococcales bacterium
AACCACCAGTGGGCGCCGGTGGGGTACATCGCAGTGGGGTAGAACGAGCGCCACCGAAACGTCAGAAAGGCGCGGCGGATATCGTCGGCGAGTTCGGGGTTGAGGTTGTGAGCGTAGCCGAAGGCGGTGGTGGGGAAGGTATCGGAGCGGTAGAGCACGCGGATCTGGTCGGCCGGTACTTCCCCGCGGGCCATGATCCGGTCCGTGACTTCGTTGGCCACCGCGGCGGCGTCATAGTCGCGCTGATACACGCCCAAAAGCGAGTTGTCGTGGCCCCCGGAGAACTCGATGTCGTAGTCTTGTTCGGCGACGAATCCGTGCTCTTCGTTGAGGAACACCGACGGGGTCTTGAACCCGGAGTTGGAGGTCTGAGAGGTGAACGCGAAGGTGTGGTCCGGGGTCAGATCGCTGATCTCTTCGAGGTCGCTGTCGGCGTGGGTGATGATCTCCATTTCGTAGCCGAAGTCGTCGTAGTCGGCCATCATCGTCGTCGGGACGAAGCCGGCGCAATTGACGGCCAGGGGGACCGCGCCGGTGGAGAACCCGGCGATGTGAAGCCGGCCGGCGCGCATCGCCTCGATCTGGGCGGCGTTGGAGTGGGCGGCGAAAAACTGCACGTTGCGCCCGGTAACCTGCTGAAGGTGGTCGAGAAAGTCGTTCCAGACGTCGCGGTACTGGGCGGGGTCTTCCACCGGGGTATACGCGAAGATCAGGGTGTCCGGGTCGAGCCAGTCTTCGGCGTTCGGTGGCGGGTCGGCGACCAGATCGCCGGTGCGGTCGCAGTAGCGGTGTGGGTCGAGTTCACCTTCCTGGCATTCACCGTCCTCCCAGTCGATGGTCTCCATACAGCCGACTGCCACGATCAGTGCGGCAACAAGGGCTGTCAGTTGTGTGCGGTACAGCGGAAGCATCATGAGATTTTGTATAACTCAGACGGTGCAAAATCGGAAGGGGAATGCGCCTGCGGCGCGGGCGCTGGGCGCTGGGTACTGGGTGCTGGGCGGTTGGGTAGTCGCCCGTTGCGTTTCGGGCGAGTCGGTCGCACAATGCGGGCCATGAGTGATCCCGTCGAAATATTGTGTTCGGACCCCGAGATCGCCGCCGATGCGATGGCGCGGCGAGTCGTGGAATTGGTAACCCGGCCCACTGGGCTGACCTCAACGGGGTATCCCTATTTTCAGAGGCGCACCTTCGAGCAGTTTCGGGACACCGTTCCGTATCTGTTTGCGGGAGGGGCGAGGCTGCTGGATGCGCTGGTGCGTATTCAGGAGACCGCCGCGCGGCTGGATCTGGAGGAGGAGACCCGGAAGAACCTGGAGCGGGGCTGTCGAGTGGCCCGACAGATAACGCGTACCGCGGCGATCACGGCGCCCACGGATCTTTGGTTGCTGCGCCACGTGCTCGGGGTACACGCGCAGTTGGGAATCACGGACCGGCTGCTTCGGGGCGAGGCGATTCATCCGGAGTTCTGTCGGGTCGACGAAGGGGACGAGAGGACACAACTCGACGCCGAGCAGTTGTCGATCGACATGCACTTTTTGCTGGCCCGGGGGCTGGTAGAGCAGTACGACGAAGCCTACCGGATCGCCGGACACCGGCGGGTGCGCAAGTTGTTGATGGCCATCGAGCCGATCCCGGAAGACGAGCCGGTTCCGGCGACGCCGCTGTGGAAAGAGCTGTTCGACGGTGAGTTGAGTGATGACGATGCCGGGCGGCTCACACGGCTTGCCTGCGAGGTTCCGGAGCCGGGGATGGGGGTGGACCAGACCCACTGGGTGCCGACGCTGGATACGGTGTGGGTGGGCTATCTGTTGGTTCCACTGGTACTGGCGATGCGCGCCTGCGGGCTGACAGAAGACCGCAACGCCGGAGAGGTGCTCTCGCCCGAAGAGTTGTCGCAGGTACGCCCCGATGTGGCGGCGCTGGGGATTCGAATCCTGCGTGCGGCCGGCTGGTTGACCCGACGCGACGGCGTCCACCGGGTCACCCGGCTCGGCGAGCGTGGCTTTGGTCGGGGACCCGGTCCGTTCGGGATCATCCAGACCTATCATCCCTATCTGAAGCAGGGGCGTCGGATCCTCGAAGAGGGCCGCGGTGGTGTGTGGGTGCGCCGGGGGCAGAACATCGGGGCGAGCCAGGACGCAAATCGCAAGACCTTTCAGCGCGCCAACGACGCGTTGGATGCGTTCTGTGAGAAGACGGGGTTTGGTTACGAGGTGTTCATCGAGCACGCCATCGGCCGGGGAGAGGCCACCCGCCAGCGCTTTGAGCGAAGCGGCGAGGAGTCGATTCGTTACTTCGGCGCCGACCTGGAAGATGCGGCGATTGATGCGGCCGAACAACAGCAGCAGAAGGGGCGGCTGCCGCAGAATATGATCTTTGTGCGGCGTGCCGACATCGGCGAGCCCGGCCGGCTGATCGAGGCCCTTCAACAGGAGGGGGTCGACCCCCGTGGGGCGGTGATGCTGGTGGGCAACGGATTCCACGAGGTGCGCGACCAGTCGGACGACAAGATGGCGCAGGTGTTTCGCGGCTATCACGACGCCGGGATCTTGTTGCTGTTCACCGAGGAGAACGCGCTGTCCATCGACGATCTGCGGGCTACCGCCTGGAACACCTATCACGCCGGGTTCAAGTACGTGCACGAGAAGTCGGGCCAGTGTCTTCGCCCGGCGTCCCCGCGCCCGAGACCGAGGCTCGGCCCGCCGCTGAGGGCGGCCTGGAGCGAGTGCGCGAAAGAGGCGGGCTATGTGCGGGCCGACGAGTTCTGCACGCGTACGCGCACGATCTATCCCTACCCGAGACGCGACGGGCACAACCCGTCGATCAGCGTCAATCATTTCTTTGTGCCATCTGACATCGCATCGCGGTTGGGGCTGGTGTAACCGCCCCAAAACCCGCTGGGAATGAAAATTTGGGGCCGGGGTGTTGAAATTCTCAGAACGGCGCTTTTCTTTGGCCCTGAGACGCGACGTCAGAATTGTATTCGCCGGGCGTTGCAGGGTGATGAAACCAAGGCGAGACGGGAGGTTGAACCAGATGTG
>SKMT01000183.1 GCA_007120915.1 Myxococcales bacterium
GACGAAGGTGGCGACGTACTCGTCGAACTCATCCCAGAATGCGGCGTCGACGGCCTCCACGAACTTCGAGGAGACCTGCTCGACACAGTCATGATCGTCGGCATCGCCGGGATGGGCGGTCACTTCCAGAAGCTCGAAGTCGTTGTCGGCGTCGTGGCGAGCACGCAGCCCGATCTCGCGAACCTCCTGCGCATCACCGAGCTGGTTGAGGCAGGCATCGATGTCATCTTCGAGCTCTTCGTGGGCGTTGTCAGCGCGATCCTCGATCTGGCCCCACCAGCTTCCCTGATTGGCCGACGGATCCGGCTCCGATGTCTCGCCTGCCGCCTTCGAGGGCGGGTCTTCCGATTGCTGGTCTGACGCAGCGGTCTCCTCGGCGGCGGCATCACAGCCGACCGCCCCCAGCACAAGCAGACTCACCACAACCAACGCCGACGCCGTGCTCAACGGTGTTCTCATCACGTAATGCATGGTTGACTTCTCACAAGACGTACGTTCAATCATCTCACACTCGCACCGGCGGATCTGCAGCAACCCCGTCCGGTCAGTGTAGCTGATGAGCCACGCCAGCGCAGCATGTGCTCCCACGACCCCACGACCGAAACGAGGTAACCATGACGACTCTTGCCCGATGGAAACAAAAATGTGCACTGGTAACGGGAGCGTCCAGCGGCATCGGCCGCGCCATCGCCCAGCGGCTCGCCGACGGCGGGATGAACGTGGTGGTCTGCGCCCGGCGCAAAGAGCGGCTCGACGAACTGGTGGAGCAGATCGAAGCCGACGGTGGTTCGGCGCTGGCCGTACCCACTGATCTGCGCGAAGAAGAGGACATCCGCGCGCTGTTCGAACGCACTCGCGAGGCCTTCGGAGGTGTCGATGTGCTGGTCAACAACGCGGGGTTCGGCAAAAATGAGTCCCTGTTCGACGGTGACACCGAGACCTGGCGGGCCATGCTGGAGGTCAACGTGCTGGCGCTCGCCGTCTGTACCCGCGAGGCGCTCAACGACATGGATCGCCGTGATGTCGCCGGCCACATCATCCACATCGGGTCGATGTCCGGCCATCGCGTCCCCGGCGCCAGCGGAATGTATTCGGCGACCAAGTACGCGGTGCGGTCGCTGACCGAAGGGTTGCGCCACGAGCTTCGCGCCCGCGACAGCGACATCCGGGTCACCGCTGTCAGCCCGGGGTTTGTCGAAACGGAGTTCGCCGAGGTGTACCACGACAGCAAACAGAAGGCCGAAGAGACCTACAGCCGGTTCAAGGTGCTTCAGCCCGAAGACATCGCACGAACCGTCGCCCACGTTCTGTCGGTGCCCGAGCACGTGCAATACCACGACGTGTTGATGCGCCCCACCCACCAGGAGAGCTGATGCGAATCTTCATCATCTTGTTTGCCGCCGCCGTCGTGCTGCTTTCGGCCGGCTGTGAGTTCGACTTCGAAGACGATGTCTGCCTCGACTCTCAGACCTGCAGTTGGGGCTGCGATGAAGGCACCTGCAACTGGCAGTGCACCGACGACTCGCGATGCACCGGCGAATGCGAGGGCGGCGGCTGCGATCTGGAGTGCCGCGACAACGCCAACTGTGAGTTGAACTGCCCCGGCGGCGGCTGCACCATGAGCTGCCACGAATCGAGCACCGGTGAATTGTGGTGCCCCCCTGGTGACTGTGTACTGAGCAACTTCAACGCGTCGGACTGCCGCGAGTTGTAATGAGCAAGCTCAAAAAGCTGTTGCCCATGCAACACCGCCACGACCGCGCCATCATGGGTCTGGCGGTGCCGGCGCTGGGCAGCCTCGCCATCGATCCGTTGGTGTCGCTGGTCGACACCGCCTTCGTGGGTCATCTCGGCACCGTTCAGTTGGGTGCTCTGGGGGTGAACGCGGCGATCTTCGCGTTCACCTTTCTGATCTTCAACTTCCTCGCCTACGGCACCACCCCCCAGATCGGGCGCGCCGTCGGACGAGGCGACCGCCAGGCAGCGGGCCGCATCGTCATCCAGGCGCTGACCCTGGCGGTGATCGTCGGCTCCGCGGCCGCGCTGGTCCTTCTGGCATTCGCCGATCCCATCCTGGCTTTGATGGGCGCCGAGGGTGAGCTGAGCGAACCGGCGCGCACCTATCTTCAGATCCGGGCGTTCGCCGGGCCCGCCGTGCTGATCATCACCGCCGCCAACGGCGCGTTTCGCGGCTACCAGGACACCAAAACCCCCTTCGTCGTCGCCGCGATCTTCAACCTGATCAACGTGATACTCGACCCGATTCTGATCTTCGGGGTCGGCTGGGGCATCGCCGGAGCGGCGGCAGCGACATTGATCGCCCAGTGGACGGGAGCACTGATCTTTCTGTGGCTTCTGCTGGTGCGTCACCGCGAGGAATTCGGCGTCAAACCCGTGGTTCCCCGCCCACGCGAGCTTCTGCCGCTGATCCAGATCGGCGGGCACCTGTTGATCCGCACCGGCTCGCTGGTGGCGACCATGACCATCGCCACCGCCGTGGCCACCCGCATCGGCGTCGTCGAAGTCGCCGCCCATCAGGTCGCCTACCAGTTGTGGGGATTTCTCGCCCTGATCGTCGACGCTCTCGCCGTCTCCGCTCAGGCTCTGCTGTCTCGCCACATCGGCGAGGACTCGCCTCGACAGGCCCGGGCGATTGGAAATCGCCTCCTCCAGTGGGGGCTCGCCGTGGGGCTCGTATTGGCCCTCCTATTCTGGCTGGCCCGGCCCTATTTGCCGACTGTTTTCACCGACGATCCGGAGACGACGTCCATGATCGTCACCATCTTCGTCTTCGTCGCCGTCCTCCAGCCCATCAACGGACTGGTATTCGTATGGGATGGACTGTACATGGGCGCCGAGGCCTTCCGGTATCTGGCGGTCACCATGGTGATCGCCGCCCTGGTGGGCATCGGTCTCCTGGTCGCCACCCTGACGCTGGGGTGGGGTCTGACCGGAGTCTGGTGGGCCATCACGGCCATGATGCTCATCCGCACCATCACCCTGGCCATTCCCTGGTTTACCCGCCGCGTTGCCGGCCTCGATC
>SKMT01000070.1 GCA_007120915.1 Myxococcales bacterium
CTGGCCCGGTTCCAGCACGCCTATGTCTCCTCGCTGCTCGACCGACCTGAACAGACCCTGAAGCGACTCGACGAAATAGAGGGCGACTCCCCTGTGCCCGACTATCTGCTGTGGCTTCGCGCACAGGCCTTCAAGAGCACCGACCGGCCCGGCGACGCCGCCGACGCCTTCGCCCAGATCTACGACATCGGCGACAGCCCTCTTCACTGGTACGCACGCGCCTACCAGGCCAAGACCCTCGTTGCCGCCGACCAATTCGACGACGCGCTGGCTGTGGTCGAACAGATCCTCGACACCTTCCCCGACTACCCGCGCCGTCACCGGATGCTGTACTATCACGGCAAGGTGCTCGAACAGCTCGACCGACTCGACGACGCCGCCGAAGCCTATCAGAAAGCAGCCTTCGAGTTTCCCTACCGCAGCGAAGGCGAGCGTGCCGACGAACAACTCCAAAAACTGGTGACCAAAGGCCACGAGCCCACCCCCATCGACCCCGAAAAACGCTTCGAGCACTACCGCCAGTTGAGCGTCGACAAGTTCTGGCCCCTGGCCCACGAGCTGATGACCGATCTGCGCGATGAAATCGCCACCGAGGGGCGAAACTCAAAGCTCGAAAACGAAATCCTCCAGCGCATCGCCCTGAACACCTATCACAGCCACGACTTCGAGGGCGCCGCCGAGTACTTCCGTAAAGCCCGCGACATCTACGAAGACGGTCATACCGACGGGTTTAACCAGCGAACAATCTACCGGTTCCACAACTTCGCTCTCGCCCGGCTCGGCCGGTTCGATGAAGCCCGCGAGGCCATCGAAAAACTCTACGAAAACGCTCCCCGGCGCCGTTTCAAAGACGAACTGGGCAGCTTCTACGAACGCTACGGCCGCTACGAAGATGCCTACCAAGTCTACAAGGATCTCTACACCGCAGGACAGCGCCGCGGCTGGCACTTCTCGTATCTGAAGTACAAGACCGAACGCTTCGAAGATGCCTACGAAAACTTCCGGCGCCTCGCCAACCGCTCCCGCGGAAAGACCCGCTCGCAGTACATGTACTGGGCGGCCCGGTCTCTCGAACGCGCCGGCCACGATGACGAGGCCGCCGAAGTGTTCGCCGAAATTTTGCAGGCCCGCCCCGACGACTACTACGGGATTCAGTCGGTGAACCGGCTGATGGATCTGGACCAGCGCTCCACCATCGACGACACGCTGATCGCCCGCGCCGACGAGGTCAGTGACGCCGCCGATGCGGTGCTCGACGTCTTCGACCAGGCCGAACAAGTCCACCCCGCGTCCGCCCGCCATGACAATCCCGACCCCCGCCGTCAGCCACGAGGTTCCGGGGTCGCCGGCCAGTCTGCAGACCGCCTCTGGGGCGATGCACTGATCGCCTCGATGCACGACGAAGATTGCAACCCCGACGACGACTGCAGTCCCGGGCTGGGGCTGCCCTTCCCCACCTACGGGCTGACCTGGCATGTGGGACAGCCGCTCTTGGATCCGCGCATGGCCGAACATGTCCAGCCGGCGACCACCCGCACCGACTGGAACGGCGAGGACGCCGAACAGCCCGCCGGCGCCGAGCCCGCCTCCGCCGATGCCGACGCTGTGCGCGATGACATCGACTTTGCCGATAACCCCACGCGGGTGCGCTACAACACTGAAGCGCGCATCTACTGGAACGGGCGCCACGGCTCAGAGGTCGAATTCGCCGCCTACGAACGCGACGAAATGCTCGGGCCTTCTCCCGACGACTGGACCGCCTACGACGACGACACCCACCACGGCGGGCTCGAACGCGCCGTCGACGAAGCCGCCGATCTGTTCCCCAACCTCGAGCGCGCAAAGTGGCTGTGGCTCGCCGGCTGGTATACGGAAGCCCGCAAAATCGCCCGCGACGTCGCCCTCGAATACCGGGGGCTAACCAACCGGGCGCGCCCCTCAGGCTCGCCTCATGAACTGTCGCACCGGCGCTGGGAGTATTACATCGACAACCGCCGCCGCTCCCAGCGCGCGGACTTCTGGGGAATGGAACCGGACAGCGACGAACTTCGCTTCCCTGTGCCCGACGACTCCGCCGCAGAAGACGAACTCCTCAAGCGCCAGCAAAAGATCCACGACCAGCGCCGCGAGCTAAGACCTCTTCTCGTCGAGGCTCTCCAGGAGGTGGGCGACTACCACATGGTCCGCCAGTTCGCCCTCGCCGACACCTGGTGGCTTCGAGAGGAGCCCGAAGGCGAGGCGAAACGTTACTGGAAGATGGCCTACCCCAGAGCGTTCCCCGAACAGGTCATCCCGCTGGCCGAAAAGCACAACGTCAACCCCTACATGATCTGGGCGCTGATGCTGACCGAAAGCTCCTTCAACCCCGACTCCATCAGCATCGCCGACGCCCTGGGGCTTCTGCAGGTTCTGCCGCGCACGGGACTGAAGATCGCCGATCTCTTCGGCGCCGACGACTTCGGGCCCTTCGACCTACTCGAAGAAGAGCACTCCATCGAACAGGGCGTCTTCTACTTCAGCAAACTTGTGCGCAAATTCCACGGCCAGGAACTGCTGGCCTTCGCCGGCTACAACGGCGGTCCCCATCGCGTCAGCGGCTGGCTCGACATGCGAGGTCAGGGCATCCCCCACGACGAATATATCGAGGAAATCCCCTTCGACGAATCACGCAACTACGCCAAGAAAGTGCTGCGGTTCCTCAACATCTATCTGACCCTCTACGAAGATCAGGACGAACACCTCTACGTCGGCCAGAATCTTCGCACCGACTATCTCGAACAACCCGACTTTTAGACCCTGGTACAGCGCTTCCCGCACCTCAGAACCCGGGGCAGCCTCAACTGCGGCTGGCCCCGGGCTACCGGTCGAGCACTGAACCTCCACGGGTCACCAACCACCAACCAATAACCAATAACTCATAACTAATAACCGATTCAAATCTGGTAGATCGGGTTGAAATCTTCCCGCATCAACTCCGGGACCGAGTCGGCGATCGACTGGATGGTGTAGCGCTCCAGCACGCGAATCGTCGCCTCGCGGATC
>SKMT01000368.1 GCA_007120915.1 Myxococcales bacterium
AACCCGCCAAACCGACCGCTCCGCCTCCCGAGCACCATCGCAGTGCCAGCGGCCCCCCCACCGCTGCCGAACCTGCATCGCCTCCTGGTGTCGACCCATCCTCCTCGCCGCCCGCATCGGATTCGCCCTCCGAGGACTTTGAGGCCGGGGACACCGAACTGTTTGACAGCCCCTACGAAAACGATCCGATCTGCCCCCGCCTCACCGTGTTGGAGGGACCGGCGGTAGGACATGAATTTCTGGTCGACGAGATTCGCAACAGTGTCGGCCGTGGCACCTCCAACGCCGTCGTCGTGCCCGACCCGGCGATGAGCCGACGCCACTTCGAGATCATTCGCAACCAGGACGACAGCTACGAGATCTATGACCTGATGGCCGTCAACGGCACCACGCTCAACGGCGTGGGCATCAAGGAAGCCGATCTGTTCCACGGCGACCGCGTCGAAGCTGGCCAGACGGTCTTTCAGTTCCTGATCCCCGGTGATACCAAGGTCAGCAGCGGCAAGCGCCGGATGATCCGTGCCGAACGTCCTGACACCCACCCCCCGGGCCAGGAGGACTCGCCCGTCGTCGCCGAACCAACCAGCACGTTCGACAAGATCTTGCTGGGCGTGACCATCGTCGCCGGGATCGCCTGTATCCCCCTTATCGCCGTTCTGGCTCATGCGTTGTTCTTCGCCGACTCCGATGCTGACGGTCAGGCATCGCACTACTACTTCGAGGGCGTCGACGCCGTGCAAACCGCCCAGTGGTCACAGGCCGAACAGCTCTTCGAAAAGAGCCGCGACGCCGATCCCGACTTCGGTGCTGTCGACGCTCAGTTCGAGCGCATCGACGAAGAGCGGCGCGCCCGCGACATCATCGAACAGGCCCGCGAGCACAGCAGCGATGGGTTGGACGCCGAGATCGTCGATCAGCTTCGCACCATCTCCCGCGACAGCCACTATTACGAAGAGGCCCGCTCACTTCTGAGCCTGGCCCGCCATGACGAGGCTCAGCAGCTTTTTGACAGCGCACGCCGTGCCTACGAGCAGGAACAATTCGAAGAGGCCATCCTCGCGCTGGACGAACTGAGCACCCTGGCCCCGGAACACGAGCAGGCGGAAGGGCTGGAACGAGATATCCACACCGCCCTCGAAGAAAAAGCCGAACCACAGCAAGAACAAGAGCCCGACCGGCAACCCACCGCCGCCGCGCCCCCTGAGCCGGAACCGACGGACGACACCGACACAGATACGCTCGATGAGCTCTTCGTCGACGACCTTGAGCATCACGACGACGACCACACCGACGGTGCCACCGTCGGCTCCATTAACTTCACCGACGGCTACAGACTGTACCGATCCCGAGAGTTCGACGAAGCAATCGAACACTTCGAGTCCATCTCCCGGGGCACCTCCGGCACCGTCGCCGACCGCGCCGGGAGCACCGCCGAGGATATCAAGGCGTTTCGCCAGTCCCTCCAGACGGGACGCCAGGCGCTTGATGAGGGGCAGCTTGACGAGGCGCTCGAACAGTTCCGTGCCGCAGGCCGTGCCGACGAAGCCGTCGCCGGGGAGGCCGGCTCCTTCGAAGATGACATCACCGGCTATATCGCCGCAGTCTTCGCCCGCCAGGCACAACAGAGACTCGACGATCAGGATTATTCGACCGCCTACGACCTGTACCAGCGCGCCCGGGCTCATGACCCGGAACACGAAGAAGTCGAAACACTGCGAGAACAACTGGAAGAACAGGCCCACTCACTGTACATCCAGGCATCACACCATCGTCAAAGCGGCGAACGCGACCTGGCCGCCGAACTCGGCGAGACCATCCTGACCATGGTTCCCCCGGGAAGCGAAGCGCATGACCGCGCCCGCAATCTGATCGAAGAGTTGGATTGACGTCTAGACTACAGCGGCGGGGCGCTCTTCTCGGCGAGCACAGCATCGATCTTTTCTTCGAGCTCATCGAACTCAAAAGGTTTGTCGATGTAGTCGTCGGCACCGAACAGCGGGGAGGTCAGTTCGTTGTTGGTGGGACCGATCCCGGTGAGCATCACGATCCCCACCGAATCGTAGGTGTCGCGTTGCTTGACATACTTGCAGATCTCCCAGCCCGTCAGCTCCGGCATCATCACGTCCAGAATCACCAGATTGGGCCGGTGGGTGATGATCTGTTCGAGCGTGTCGGCGCCGTCGACGCTCTCCAGAAGTACACAATCGAGCTTCGAGAAGTGCGCCCGCAGCATGGTACGCAACTCGCTGTCGTCGTCGGCGATCAGAATCACCGGCTCGTCGCGCTCGGTGGGAGGCCCGTAAGGCAACTGCTCTTCGGGCACTTCTTCGGGGGTTTGCGGGATATCTACGGACTCGTCGTTGTCGGCCATAACGGCAATCCTTCCAGACTGATAAAAGCGGGCCGGCGGCCCTCAGGGTGACTTCTGGCTGGCCC
Organism: Myxococcales bacterium; assembly: GCA_007120915.1. Classification (GTDB taxonomy): domain Bacteria; phylum Myxococcota_A; class Bradymonadia; order Bradymonadales; family Bradymonadaceae; genus SLJM01. Next base: position 2,437 of record SKMT01000368.1, read on the forward strand.
AATAATACGCACCAACGCCTCGATGGCCACCCTCCTGTCAGCTTCGATCGTTGCCACCGGTTATTCGCCGCTGTTTTCGTTCATCGACTGCTGGATACGCTCCACCACCTCCGAGTAGGAAGTGTTCTGGACGACCTGGGACATCAGGTCCGTGTATTTTTCGACCAGGTCGGTGCGGCCTTCGCTGCGGTAATGCTCCAGGATTTCATGCAGCTTCACGTAGGTACGCTCGCTGTTGACGAAGTATTCGGCCGCCTGAACTGTGGCCCGGATACCGGCGCGACTGACGGACTGTTCCTTGGTCTGAAACACGAACTCACGGCCTTCGGAGTTGACGATACCTACCGTCGCTTCCGCCTCCGCTTTCGTGGATGCCCGGTCGCCTTCGCTGCTTAGCAGCCCCCGGATGGTAAACTCCGAGAAGCTGATCGATTTGAGCGACGGGTAGTCCTCTGCAAGCTCGGCACGCAGAGCCGAAAACAGCGCGTCGATCGTACCCACACCTTCGCCACTGACTTCCATCCGACCATTGTCATCGTCACCGATGGTCATCTGGCAGCGAATGCGGCACTTCTGTTCCTGGAACTTCTCGTCGACG
>SKMT01000274.1 GCA_007120915.1 Myxococcales bacterium
CGACCGTGGCTCCTGAGCATTCTCGGGCGCGCTGTTCAGCGCCCGACACGAACAGCGATGGCGCCTTCGGCCCATCGGACGCCGGTGGCGAAACCCCGAATGGTCGATGGGGTCGTGGAGGTCGTGGAGGTTGTGGGGATGCCAAACCAAAATCGGTGCCTACGATCAATTTCACGCCGATAAGGAGACAATTTGACTTTGCGTTCGACCGGGGGGACGAGCGATGCCGAGGATCTGGTGGGGGAGTTGTTTTATTTTGATCTGCGTGATGGCGCTGGGCTGCGGCCCGGACACCGAATGCGGAGAGTATCCGCTAAGCGATCAGCAGCGCCAGTGCGTCGTGGAGACCATCGACGGGATGGTGCATGAATCGTTTCCATTCGCCGACTACAAGGGGGTGGATCTCGACGAGTTCTCCGCGAAGCTGGAGGCGACACTCGAGGCGGATACGGACGACCAGGAGTTTCTCGCCGATGTGCGCCGCGCCATCGCCAAGCTGCAGGATGGTCACACCCGCATGGAGCGCCACTACCTGGAAGATGAGGCTCCGGCAACGGCTCCGGTGGGGGTGCGCGACATCGACGGGGATGTGGTCATCGACCGGGTCGATGATCCGGAACAGGCCGAATTGATCGGAGAGCGCGTCGACCAGATCGACGGCGTTAAGGCGGCACAACAGCTTCGAGAACACCAGGGGATCACCGCCAGCGTCGAACATACGGAGGTGGCGCTTTCCGGCCCCCGGCTCGCTCTCGCCGGTGACCCCGGCAGTACTCTGGAGCTGACGCTGGAAGACGGCACAGCGGTCACCCTGCAGCGCCGCCCGATGCACGACGAACCACAGACCCGGGTCTATGACGACAACATCGGTTATCTGCGGGTCGACACCTTCGGGTTTATCGACGACCTGGAGCGCATCGACGAGGCGATTAACGAACTGTCGGACACCGACGGGTTGATGATCGATTTGCGCGACAACGGCGGTGGATTCCCGTCGGTCAGCGAGGGACTTTTTTCCCGGTTGATCCAAGAGGAGCGAAGCCCCTTTCGGATGGTCGATGTCAACGACAACGTGCATCGCGAACTTCCGATGGAGCCCAGGGGAGACGCATATGAGGGGGACATCACCCTTCTGGTCAACGGCACCACCTATTCAGCGTCGAATCTGGTGGCTCATCGGTTCCGATATCACCAACGGGGCGCACTGGTGGGCGAGTCCACCGGCGGTGGGGCGGCGTCTCCGTCGAACGGAGCGATGATTCTGCCGGGGTTGTGGTTTCAGGTCTCCACCCATGTGGTGCGGGCGCCCGACGGTGAACACCGCGAATCGGGGATTGAGCCGGACCTGGAGGTCGACGTGGAAGAAGAGGTCGCCGGGGTGCAAGAGGGAGCGGTAGGAGATGAATTCGAGTCGACGGGAGATCCGGTGATCGACCGGGCGATCCTGCATCTGAACGGGGAGGAATAACGACATACCACCCGTGACCGATTAACCATCGGTCGAGCTGCGGTTGTGGCTGAAGCGGTAGCTTGGCCGCTGGCGTCGTGGGTCTTGAGTCGGGGGTCTTGGTACCGGTGGTGGTGGCTTCGGCCCATAATAGGCCGGTGAACCGGACCCAAGACCTGAGACCCAAGACCCACGACCCAACGCAGCGATACTCTTGAAGTTATCGAGATTCATAGGAAATCGTCGAAATCAGGTACTTAAACGAACACAGGTGGACGATATGCACAACGGGGGGAGATGGGCCGTGGCCTGGGTCGCGGCATTGATGCTGGTGTTGGTGCCGATGTCGGTTTCTGCCGACGATGATCTGTGGCCGCCGATGCCCGGGGTGGGCGCGAAGGCAAGCGCCGGGGTGTTTTACTCGGTGCCCTGCGGGTGTTTCGACCGTCATGTTGTTGCCGCCGAGTTGTCGGGCAGGCTTCACTTCGGCGATGTGGCGGCGGTGGAGGCGGACTGGCAGCCCGGCACCATGTTGCTGGGAGGCAACTTCCCTTCGCAGGCATGGGCGCTGGGCGGGCGGATGCGGGTGATTCCTCAACTGGACCAATGGTGGGACCGGGTGTCGCTTCGCGCCGGCTACCGCAACTGGCAAACCATGGGCATGCGCGCGGACTCCTCCCACGGGCTGTACTCGGCGATCAACTGGTCCGTGGAGGTGTTTCCCCACATCTACGTCGAGTCCGATGTGATGGCCCAGCGGGTGTTCCGGGATATGCCGCACTGGTCGTTTGACCTGCGGTTGGGGTTGGCCACGCGTTTTTGAGGCGTGTCAGAAGTAGAAGTTGACGTCTAACCCGGAGGTGCCGGTCCAGAACCCGAAGTCGTCGAATTCGTCTTCGTCGTTGGGAATGCTTATCGTCAGCCCGATGCGCCCACCGATGCTGAGCTGCTCGACGGGAAAGAACTCCACGCCCAGCCCACCGCTGGCGCCGGGGACGATTACGCTGGGGCCGACCAGAAAGCCCACCGACGCGTACAGGTACGGATTGACCTGCTGGTCGGTGATAAGAAAGTATTTCAGGCTCGGCGCCAGGCTCAGCCAGAAGTTGTCTCCGTCAAAGCTGAACCCGCCCACCGGGCCGATCTGCACGCTGTCGGAGAGCCCATAGAAATAGGCGATGCTGCCGAATCCGGTGACGTTGAAGAAGTCGTCGATGTCCGCGCCCATCCCGGGAGCACCCCAGCCCGCTCCACCACCGGGAAAGCCGAATGAAAGGGTGTGCGAACCGGCCTGCAATCCGGTGGTGCTTCCGGCGGCGGCATCAGCTTCAGCGCCCGCATCGTCGTCGGCGACCGCCGGCGCGGCGACCAGCGTGAATGCGGCGATCAAAACGGCGAACAACAGGCTGCGCGTGCGAACATTCATCGGTCCATTCCTCATTTTTGGGTCCAAACCAGCAGTGGCTCGGTGGTAAGTGGTCCGGATCAGAGCGTCAAGGTGTTGGGTGTACCCAAGACCCAAGACCCAAGACCCAAGACCCAAGACCCAAGACCCAAGACCCAAGACCCAAGACCCAAGACCCA
>SKMT01000449.1 GCA_007120915.1 Myxococcales bacterium
AGTGTCGATGCGTCGCTGTCGGCTTCGTTGACGAGCAACACCATATGCTCCAGATGACACTGCCCGAACAGATCATCCGCCTTGCCTCCGGCAAACGCTGACTCCCCGGCGTCATCCGGCGACGGTTCCGGATAGTCTTCATCGACATCGGAGCATCCAACCCCGATGAACAAACCCATCACCAACACGCACAGCCCGGGCCGATACATCCAATACATCTCAACTCCGTGGTTACAGCTTTCAACGCAATTGTATGCTCATTAGCAGGCGGTCGCCTCACCCCGCAAGCTCAACGTCCCCCAGCCCGACGCGCGGTTGAATCGCAACTCTCTCTCACCCACCATATTCAGCAACCCGACGCACGTTCGTGACGTATGTCTCGTCGATTGTCTCGCTCATACAACACACCAACCAGGGAGAACCGTAGCGATGATGTCCCACCGACTGATCCGACGTCTTTCGTTTCTCGCCGCTGTCTGTTCACTGCTCGCGCTGACCGCCTGTGGTGACCCGCCGGAAAACGGGAACAATGACACCAACAACGACACCAATAACGACACGAACAACGACACCAACAACGATACGAACAACGACACCAACAACGACGATCCTTTCGCCCCCTCCGGCTTGGCTCAGGTCACCGTCGGCGACGACGACTGCACCGCACAGTTGGACCTCGATGAGTACCACCCCGACCTGACCGTCGCCTCCTGGGGGGATGCCGAACACGGCGACAGCATGTTCGACCTTGATGCCAACCCGCCGGATGACAACTTCGGTGTCGAGGTGCTCTCATGGCTTCATTCCGAAGTTGGCGCTCCCCCCGAAGGCGTGACAAAGTCCTTCGAAACCGCGGACATGCAACTCCACATGCTGGGAGCTACCTGCGAGGCTGCCGACTACGTCATCACCAACGACGACGAAGAGATGGGAGACGAGCAAGATGATCTCACCACACTGGAGGTGGAATTCAGTGACTGGGAACTCGACGAAAGCATAGAGGGCTCCGGCGATGTCTGCCCCGAGGATATAGACGGCTGTCGTCTCTCGCAGGGCTGGGCTTCGATCCAACTCGATCTTGTCTTCATCGGCCCCGAAGGCGATGAAGTCTCGGTGACCCTCGACCTGCAGAACATCGAAACCGAATGGTTTGAGGAACTGTAGTTGACGCGGGCCCCCGGCGATATCTACAAGTGCCAACCATGCGCGATCATCTCTCCGGTCTACTCGAATACGCCCTCGGCGAACCCGTCGACATCGTCGACACCGCCCCCCTCAGCGGTGGCGATATCAGCGATGCTGCACGGGTAAAAACCAGCCGTCGCCAACTCTTCGTCAAATGGCAGCACCGAGGACCGGCCGACCTGTTCGAGCGGGAAGCCGAGGCCCTCGAATTGATGCGCGCCTCCGGCACCAGTTTGCGCATCCCCAAAGTCTACGCCGCCACCGGCGACGACGACGGATTCCCGGCGGCGCTGGTGCTCGAATACATCGAACGCGGCTCTCCCGCTCCCGACTACGACGAGCAACTCGGCATCGGCCTTGCGCAACTCCACGCCGCTTCGGCCGACGCCTACGGCTTCGACCACGACAACTACTGCGGGCTCACCCCCCAACCCAACGACTGGACCGACGACTGGATACCCTTCTACTGCAAGAAGCGGTTGCGCCATCAGTTGCAGCGTATCGAAGACCGCCGTCGGCTCTCCTCGTCTCAGCGCCGACTCTTCGAGACACTACTGGAGAACCTCGACGACATCCTCGACGACTCCGAACCCCCCTCGCTGATCCACGGCGATCTCTGGTCCGGAAACGTCTTCGCCGACACCGACGGCCGCCCCGTACTCATCGACCCCGCCGCCTACTACGCCCACCCGGAGGCCGAAATCGGGATGATGGAGCTGTTCGGCAACTTTTCGGATACCGTCTATCGTGCATATCAGCGCCACCGGCGACTTTCGCCGGGCTGGCGCGACCGTATCCCGGCGTATTCACTGTATCATCTGCTCAACCACTACCTGCTTTTTGGCGGCCACTACATCCAACGCGCCGTTGAGACGGCTCAACGGCTATGGAAGCATTGACCGATTACGGTGACACCAACATGACCACTACGTCATTTACGTTGCTGCCCGTCGCGCCGGTGACGATCAGGTCACCTGTCGTGTCGAAAAACCGATAGGCGTCGTTGGTCTGAAGATGGGCCGCTATATCGAGCCCTTCCCGTTGGGCCCGCTCCATGGTCCTGGAGTCGGCGATGGCGCCGGCGGCGTCGGTGGGGCCGTCGATGCCGTCTGTGGCAAGGGTTGCAACGGTGATCCCCGGCTGACCGGCGAGTTTTTGAAGCGCCGCCAGAGCGAGCTCCTGATTTCGACCGCCACGGCCGTTGCCGGTGACGGTAACCGTCGTCTCACCACCGGCGATAAGGCAGATCGGCGCTGCGAAGGGCCGTCCGTGATGGAGAGTCTCCCCGGCGATCGAGACCAGCACGCCGGCCACGTCGCGGGCCTCCCCTTCGATGGTGGTGCTCAGGATCGCCGCATCCCATCCGGCCCGGCGGGCAGCCTCGGCGCCAGCGCATACGGCGACCTCCACGTCGCCGACGACGACTGCCCGGCCCCGGCGAAAGGCCGCCGCATCGGGCGGAAGCGTCTCGTCGACCTCTCCGCGCAATCCCGCCTGCAAATGCTCGACGACAGCGACGGGCAAGCTGTCGACGAGCCCGTATTTTTCGACGACCGCCCAGGCATCGGCGAAGGTGGTCGAGTCTGCCACAGTAAGCCCGGAGGCCACCGTATCCACGCCGGCCCCGACGACATCGGACAAAATCAGCGACAAATGCCGCGCCGGGGCAATGGCCTCTGCAAGCCGCCCTCCGGCGATTGCCGACAGGTGTTTTCGCACGGCGTTGGTCTCGGCGATCGTGGCGCCGCAGCCCAGCAATTGCTGCGTGGTCTGCTGCAGATCGCCCACATCCAGCGACGGGGCGGGCAACGTCGTCAACGCCGAGCCCCCGCCGGAGATGACGCA
>SKMT01000361.1 GCA_007120915.1 Myxococcales bacterium
ACATGCCCCTTCCAACCGGTCTGATCGGAGTTGTTCATCTGCCCGCGGTGCCGGGAGACCCGGGCCACGACGGCAAATCAAGTTTTGACGATGCTCTGCGGTTTGCTGTTGCCGACGCCGAGGCACTGGTGAAGGGGGGCGTCGACGGGCTGATCGTCGAAAACTTCGGATCCGCCCCCTTTCGCAAAGGCACCGCCGGTGAGCGGGTCGCGCCCCATCAGGTGGCGTTTCTTGCCCGGGTCAGCGCCGCGTGCAGATCAAAGTTCGATGTACCCATTGGCATAAATTGCCTTCGGAATGACGCCCCGGCGGCGGTGGGGATTGCAGCAGCGACAGAAGCGGACTTTATCCGGGTGAACGTCCACACCGGCGCCTGCGTGACCGACCAGGGCATCATCGAGGGCGAGGCCCACCACACCCTTCGCTATCGAAGCGCACTGGGCGCCGACGACATCGCCATTCTGGCCGATGTGCTTGTCAAACACGCCGCGCCGCTCGCCGAGTTTGGCACGGAACAACTGGTCGCCGATCTGGTGGATCGGGGAGGAGCTGACGCCGTTGTCGTCACCGGCAAAGCTACCGGAAAGCCCGTGGACCCACCGTTCGTACAACAGGTGCGCGACGCCGCCGGCACCGCACCTGTCTTCGTCGGTTCCGGGGTGAATCGGGACAACGCCGAAGAACTCGCCACAGAGGCTCATGGGGCAATCGTGGGGACGTACTTCAAAGAGGGCGGGCAGATCCACAACCCCGTCGATCCAGACCGCGTCGAAGACATCGCTACGTTGGTGAATGGAGGGTTTCGGCGCGATTCAGAGCCAGAAGAGTGACGACCACAGGTTGACGGCTGACGAACAGTCCGCGGTCGAACGCAGGCTGGTTTACCCCGCCCGAACGCTCAGTCTTGGGAGTGTTTCCGCCCGGCAGTTGTCACGCCGATCAGTGAAGCCAGAACCACCATTCCCGCTCCCAGAGCGGCCCACAGGCCGAAGCGTTCTCCGAAGAATATTGCCGCCAGCGAAGCGGCGATGACCGGCTCCGTGCTGGCCACCAGCACCGCCCGGGACGCCTCAGCGCGGCGAAGCCCCAGATAGTAGACAAGATAGGCCAGATACGTAGACAGCACGATGAGCAGTCCCAGAAGCAGCCAGGCCGTCGTTGTCTTCGGGGCGAACTCTACGAAGGGAAGGATGCCGACGGCGCCGATGGGCAGCACGTAGGCGTACACGGCTACGGGGTGATAGTGTTTGAGCAGTCTCTTTCCCACCACGTAGAAGCTGGCGTAGCCGACGCCGGCGGCCAGCCCCCAGCCCACGGAGGCGATGGTGACGGTCACACCCGCACTGTCTCCTGCGAACGTCACCAGCGACACACCTGCGATCACCAGCAAGACGGCGACCAGCTTCGGTGCGGTCAGCTTCTCTTTGAGGAAGATGCGGGCCAGAATGACCACGAAGGCCGGTGCCGTATACAGAAGCACCACCGCCAGGCTTATTCCTCCCGCGTCGATGGCCAGATTGTAGGCGCTGAAAAACAGGGAGACCCCGAAGATGCCGAACAGGGCGAAGACCCCGATATCACGGCGCCGATGCAGGCGAAGGTGGCCGGCGAGCATGCCGTGGGCCACGAAGAGTGCACCGCCCAGAAGCGCCCGCCAGAAGGCGATTTCCATCGCCGTTACTCCAGTGGCCAAAATGCCGGCGGTGAACACTCCGATGAGCGCCCACAGGAGGGCCGCCAACAAGATGAGAAGGTAGGGGGACATAAGGGATTTCAACGGGGGAGACCGGTGAGTGGCGATGAGCCGGGGGGAAGGGCCGTGAGGGTCAATGTTGTTGGTCCTGGTCTCCGTGACCGTCCATCATGTCCAGCATCTCCAGGCACATGTGGTATTTTTGGTCGTGGAACTGCGCGAGTTCGTCGTGGGCGTCGGCCATCTCGTCGCGGTCAGCTTCGCGGTTGAGTTCGGCCATTCTCTTGTGGGTTTCGACGATTTCGTCGTGTTCGTGCATCCGCTGTATCAGGTGTTCACGGTCCCCCATCATCTGATGGTGATGATGGTTGTTGTCGGGGTCCATCATCTCCTGATCCTGGGTGTCGTGCTGGTCGGGGTTGTCCTGCATCTGTTGGTATTGCTCGCGCATCTTCCGGTCATGGTCTTCCATGATTTCGTGGCGTTCTTGAAGCCGGTTGTGCATCTTCTGCATATCTTCGTGCAATTGAGCGAGTTGCGGGTCCATCTCATCGGCTTGCTCAAGCTCGTCGTACTCCTGGTCGAGGAAGTCGTACAACTCAAGCATTTGGCCGCGGACCTGATGCATTTCGGCATGCAGGTCGTGGACCTGTTGGTCGGGCTGTTCGGTCTGAGCGTCGGAGTCCTCGACCTGGGCGACTACCTGTGGATTGTCGGATGGAGACTGTGCCGGTGGGTTCGGGGCAGCGGTGTTTGATTGTTCCGTCTGTGGTTCGCCGTCGGTAGGCTGAGCCGGGGAGACACAGCCGAATCCGGCAAGCCCCACAACAAGTACCATCACTACTACGCATCGGCCGTCGATCATGGTTTCCCCCTTTGGCGTCGTTAGCGAGTCTGTGCGGGGGGCTAATAAACCTGTCTACCTCACCGCCGGCGTCAACCCGAGACAAACCCAGTGCGAGAGTGACCACCGCCCCAGGGATGGGTGGATGGGCGAGCGGGCTGCCCTGGATCTGGGTGTCCCCGGAGTTGAGTTGAGCTGTGTTGATTTCGTGAGTTTTCGGGCAGTCGATGACAGCCGGTGATAGTCGAACGTTAGCAGGGAGGCGTATTACATACAGTTGCCAGAGCCGTCGCAGGTCTCACCGCTGTCACAGTCGTCGACACACTGGTAGTTGGCGTTGCAGATTTGACAGTTGTCTTCGTCGCAGTGGTAGTTGACAGCGCAGTCTTCGCAACTGTTGCTGATGCAGACGTCGTTGTTGGGGCAGTCATCGTCGGAGGTGCACTCCTCCTCACAGTTGCCAGACCCGTCGCAGACCTCGCCGCTGTCACAG
>SKMT01000569.1 GCA_007120915.1 Myxococcales bacterium
CGTGTCCACCGGATCACCGTCGAAATCGAACTGCTCATCGGTCGCGGCGAACTCTCGGCACACCTCGCGAAACAGCGCCTGCAACACCAGTTCAGCCAGATCGGCCAACTGCCGACAGGTCGTCTCCACGTCCACCGCTCCGGCGACCTCATGCAGCGCAATACGCACCGTCTGTTCGCGATGAAACCTTCGAATCCGTCCCATTCGACGCGCACGGTCGCCCGTGGCCGCCAGCCGCTGTTCCAACTCCCGGCGCATCTGTTCGCCGCTGATGTTCAACCGGGCACTTCCGGCGTAGATAAGCCGCTCGAACAGATCCGGTTCCTCCGCCAGCAATCCCCCCATCGGCTGGCTGGAGCCGAACAGATGGATCAACACCCGGGCGGCATGCGGGTTTTCCGACAGCATGGACCACGCCGACGCAGTATCGCCCACCACGGTGGCAAACCGCACCAGACGACCCAGCGCCGCCGACGGGTCCGGCGCATCTTCGACCGCCCCCAGAAGATACTGCGCCAACTGTGGATCGGCGCCGGAGGGCGTCTCCGAAAACGGACCGTGTCGTTTGTTGCGAAGCACCTGCAGTTGGCCCGCGACCTGCCGGGGGTGCTCGTAACCCGCCTGTGCCAGCCGTTCGATCACCGATTCATCATCCAGCCGCCTCGGATCCAACCCTCCGAGCTGTTGCAACACCCCCTGCTGCCCTCCGCCCACCGTCGCCTGTTCGCTTTTGCGCGGGGACTGCTGAAACAACCGCTCGAACATCCCCCGAACATTCTGGCGCGCTTCTTCCACTTCCTCGCCAAGCTGCCGAGAACTCATCCCCAGCCGCCCTGCCAGATCGTCGAACTGCTCCGAATCCTTCGGAAGCCGATGCTGTTGCCGATCCCCGGCCATCTGCACCAGGTGTTCGAGCCGCCGAAACAGATCGTAGGCATCGGCCAGCATCCGATGTTCCGCCGACGAGACCAGCCCCGCGTACAGCAGTCGATCCAGCGCCGCCAGAGTGGTGCGAATCCTGAGCGCCGCGCGGGTTCCGCTGTGCACCAGTTGCAACGCCTGAACAAAAAACTCGATCTCCCGGATCCCACCGAGCCCAATTTTGACGTCCCAGCCCCTCGGGGCCACCGGCGTCGAACGCTGTTCCGATGACGTCGTACCAGAATTTCGTGCCTTCCGGCTGTGGTGATTGAACTTCTTGAGCAGCCGGGCCTTGAAGGGGCTGGTCGAACCGGAACCGGTCTGCTCCCGGCGGTCTTCTTGTGGTTCGCTGGCGACAAACTCGGCTGCCGCCGACTGCTGATCGATCAGCTCCTTCATCCGCCGCAGCTCATCGATGGCCTCGAAGTCCAGATAACGCCGGTACAAAAACGGCTTCAGCCGACTCAAAATCCGCTCTCCCAACTGCTCGTCTCCCGCCACTGGCCTCGCCTTCAGCCACACCCCACGCTCCCAACTGCTACCCCAGTTCAGACAGTAATTGACCAGCCCCGACTCCGAGGGCACCAACCGACCCCGGCTGCCCTCCGGACGCAGCCTCAGATCTACGCGGAACACCCGCCCTTCGGCCGTGACCTCGTCGATAAACTCAACGACGCTGCGGGCCACCTCATCGATGGTTTCGATGTCGAACCCCTCTGCTCCCGCATCGGAGACCACGAATACCAGGTCCACATCGGAGCTGAAGTTCAGCTCCCGCCCTCCCAGCTTGCCCATCCCGAAGATGCAGATCTGATCGGCCAGCTCTTCGACCCCGCAACGCCGCGACGCCTCCACAAGCGCCTCCTGCAGACACACCTGGGCGACGTCCGCTACTTCAGCGGTGGTATCACGCACCGACGCCCCCTCGATCTCGGCCAGAAAGATCCGCAGCAGATGACGGTGGCGAAACTGCCTCAACCCTGCGCTGAAAACATCATGTGACGACGAATCATTTTCCCGGACCTGCTCAAGATGGTCGCACAACTGCTGGTGCAACTGCTCTCGTTCCAACCCGTCGCCACCGCGCCTGGCATCGGCGAGCCATCCCACAACGGTGGGATCCGCTTTGAGCCGAGAGACCGGATAGCTTCCGTAGCGTGCCAGTCGGGTGGCCACTTCCACCCGCTGTGCATCCCCGGCTATCTCCGGCATCTCTGTGAGCCACTGCCACAGCTTCACCACCCTCGCTGCTGCTTCAGCCCCGGGCCGCGTCTCAGCGAGTACGCCGGCGGCCAGCGATAGATCGAGCCGCCCGGCGCTCACCTGTTCACGAACCCGCTCCAATCCGGCAGCGCCCCCCAGCATCCGCTCGATTCGATTCCACTCGTCGCCCATCGCCACCCATGCGCTAAAGTTGTTCTCCCCTACCCCAGACCGAACGAACGCCCGTCGTCGCGATTATCGCTTCATAAAAAACAACCCGACGTCGTGACTACCGGAGGCTTCAGAGACGACGTGGAACGTCCACTCTCCGGCCTCGTCGATCTCCAGTCCGTCGATCATCGCTTCATCGGCCCCAATATCAACCGGCTCTCCTCCCGGAGTGGTGACCGTGATGGTGGGGCCCACTTCCTGAAGCGACTCATCTGCGGGGACCACCACCGCCCACAGCGTCTCTCCGGCGTCGAGCTGCGCGGTGAACTCGTGCTCGTCGCCGTCGGCACCGATTGCTCCCAGGTACGCTGACGGCCACCCCTGAAGCTGTACCGGGCCGGTGTCGACAATCGGCTCCGTATCTTCGACGGTCAACTGCTCGACCTCAAGCTGTGCCTCCCTGGTGTCACCAGTTCCATCGCGTGGGATGACCACCCCGCGGTGGCGAGCACCTTCGTGGCTTACAGCCGTACTTGACGGATGCTCCGGCACAACATCGCCCACCCCATAGGTCACGTCCACCATCTGCACGTCGATGCGCTCTCCATCGGCATCGACCTCCAGGGTGGCCATGCCCCCTTCGTCGGTGTCCAGGGCGACCACGGCGGGTACCACACCCTCCGGAAACTCCAACTGTTCCAGCTCTTCATCGAAGGCGACCGGATCGAGCGCCGAGATCGACATTCGGCTATCTGCTTCGGGGGGTTGGCCCGATTCCGCAGTGTGCACTGCCACATAAAGCTCGTCGTGGCGGCGGACATCGATAACACCGAACCCGGTTCCGGTCTCAATCGGCGCCAGATCATCTGGCGTGTGGACAGAAAACCGCAACGGCTCACCGTCGTCGGTCTCGCCCACAGCGTTGATCGCCAGATTCAACACCTCTTCGGTGTCCACAATCGCCCACCGCGACGTTCCGTCTGCCACCGGGTCGTCGACGATCTCGGGCAGATCCGCATCGGCGATCTCAAGTGCGTCAACGCTGATCGTGTACTCCGAGTCGCCTCCATCAATATAGGCGGCTTGAGCAAGCAGCTCCGTCTCATCTTCAACTCTCGCCCAGGCCACATCGTCGCCTTCGCCGTGCACCACCGATGTCGCTTCCGGATCACCGAACAACTGCACCGCCGGCGCATTGCCCTCTTCTCCCCGCAGGCGCACCTGAACGAACTCCCCGCTCGACGCCGAGAACCGGTAGTACTCTGCGTCACCGGCGCCGGCGAACTCTCCGTCGAGTTCATCGCCCACATCCATGCTCTCGGCGCTGTCTTCACCTTCTTCGACCTCCACCTCCAGCTCGTCGTCTGCGTCGATGCTACGGCCTCGCTCGTCATGTACACCCAGCATCCAGTCCCGATCCGGTGTGGCACGAAAGGAGATCGAGCTTTGGTCTGCAGCGATCAATTCACCGGTGTGCAGATCGATCAACTGCAACTCCCGACCGAACATCCCGTCGAACTCTGCGGTGTACTCGGTGCCCATCTCAAAATCGAAGTCATACAACCCCTGCTCCCCCGGCTGAAGCACCACAGGAAGCGACGCCGGAAAGTCTCCGCCCCCCTGCTCTGCTTCCTCGTGTGGGTCCAGCGTGGTCAGCTCCAGGTCGTAGCTGTAATCCGGGCCTCCCACCGGTAGCGTCGCCCCGAAGTTTTCGGCGTGAGCGATCTCCAAAAACGTATCCATCACGTTGTCGTCGGTCACATAAATCGAGAACTCACTCGATTCACCGGCCTCCTCAGCCACCGGCCCTTCGTACCAGGAGAACACGGACATCACCCCGCTGAAGTACCCCAGCGAACTCTCCGGGATCAGCCGCGAATGAGCATCGACGTTCACCCGAAAGTAATTGCCCGCATTCGGATAGACCCCGAACAGATCGATGTCCGGTTCCAGCGCATCATCGGCCACGGCGATGGGGGGACCGATCATCGATTCGAGAAACGCCCCCGGGCGCATCCACAGCATCCGGTCGTCCCGTTCATGGCGCGGCTGCTCCACCGATTCGCCATGTTCCGGCTTATCGATCGCTTCGATGCCGACGACGATGTCGTTGTCACCCAGCGACTGGTGGGCTTCTACAAGCACCTCCACCTCCTGAACATCGCCCAGCTTGACGGTCACCTCGTTGTGCAACGAGTCGGTGTCGACCTGGCTCTGAATGGTATAGGCCAGCATGTCGCCGGTGCGTGCATCCTTCATCTGAATCGACGGAAACACCGCCGACCCCTGGTTGCGCGGCGCTCCCGTCGCCTGCACCCGAAGCGCATCCTCACCGGATACATCCAGCGAAAACACCTGCACCTCTCCCTCATCATAGGGCACCACCTGCTGGGTGGTGGGCAGCGTCACCGGCTCACTCTCCGGAAGATCGGGCTCACTGACGTACAACCGATACTCGTAGTCCGGCCCCCCCGTCGGTGCCCCTTCGGCGGTGAGATTTCGCACATCCGACACCACCATCAGGTACTCGCCCGGAAGCGGAAGGTGAATATCTCTAACCTCCGACTCCCCGTCGGACGCTCCCAGAATTGGCGCCGAAAAATGCCGGTTGTGGCTGTTGAAATCATCGCCCATTACGATCAATCCGGGCCAGATGGAGTTGGACCGCGCCTCCAGATGCACCAGAAGATTCGTCGGCTCCTCCACCCTCACCATGTACCAGTCCTCTTCCCCTGATTCACCGATCACCCCTTCGATGGCAAATGGGGCTTCCATCTGCCAGTTCTCCTGCGCGTCCCACCAGTCATCATTGGGGCCCCCGTCGTCCTCGTGGAGCACCTCGATGACCTCCGGGTTGTCCGGCGCATACACGAACGGATAGTTGTCACAGGCATTGCCGATGCCGTCACGGCTGCGGTCGGCCTGGTCGGGGTTTGAGATGGCCGGACAATTGTCGAATGGCCCGTCGACCCCTTCGTCCAGGTGGGCCTTGTCTTGTCCCACATCCTCTTCGACATCTGCATCCGGTTCGCCGGCATCGACATCAACGCCGGCGTCCTCAACCCCCACGTCCTCATCGTGCTGATTGACGTGCCCATCCTCCGGGTCGCCACATCCCACCGCCACCACCGCCATCAGCGCCACCGCCGAACCGAGTCGAATCCATCGCCGTCTCATATCCATTCCTCTGTCACGCCGACCGTTGCGCTCTTCGCAACACTTCACGATCAGCTCTGGGCTTCTTCCACTTTGCGGTACTCCGATTCGTACATCGTCCAGGAGTCGAGCACGATGTTCAGGTTCTTCTCGTTCATCTCCAGCGGATCTTCGCGCTGAATCTGTCGCATCTGAGCGCCAATCTCGGCGACACGGTCACAGATCAGGCTCAACTGCTCCAGGTCTCGGGTCGCCCGATTCTGCCCGGCGAAATCTTCCCGGTACTCCGCCATAATTTCGTTGGCCTGCGCCCCCAGATTGCCGGCCAACTGGCGGGTAGTCAGCGATTCTCGCGCCTCACGAACCTTGTCCAACTCCGACTCGTACACATCGAGCTTTTGCGAGATGGTCTCCATGTTACGTTCGTTCGACTGCGAAGCCAACCCGCCCTGGCTGAGCTGGTACATCCGCTTGTGGATGCGTTTCAGTTGATTGATCACCCGCTCCAGAAGCCCTGGCCGGCGGCTCGGCCGCGGTTTTCCCGCGAAGTGATTCTGATAGATCGCAAACTGCTGGTTCGCCAGGTGTGCCAGAAGACTTGCCTGCTCTTCGGCGGTACCCGTCTCCTGCGCCTTTTCAATCTCTCGATACTCGTCGCGATAGGTGTCCAGATTCGTGCGCACCACCTCCAGATCGGAGGCCAACTGATCGTCGCCCTCTTCGTCGATGATCTCTTTCATCCTCTTCTCGAACTGCTCCAGCTCCAGAATAATCTCGGTGAGCAATCCGGTGTCACGTGTACGCCGATCTTCACCTGCGAAATGACGATAATACCGACCGAACGTCAGGTTCGCCAATCTCACCACCCGGCTCGCCTCCTGCGAGGTCGGCGATCCCTGGCTGGCAGCCACAATCTTTTTGCGCTCCTCCTTGTAGGTGTCGCGATTGCGCTTTGCCATATCCATCACCGACACCATCGCCGGATCCCGGCCCCCTGACAGACTCACCTTCGCTTCATCGATGATGTCACCGAGCTCCCCGATCAACTCATCGAGCAGATCCAGATCCCGGGTCGCCCTCGGCTTCCCCGCAAAATGGGCTTCGTAACGCTTGTAGACATCTTCGGCACGAGTCTTCAATTCCTTGAACGACGACTGGCTCATGGGCTCACCACTGCTTCGTGAAAGGTTTGTTGAACAGCCTCACCGCTTTGTAGTCGGATGACGCCCGCAGGGCAAACTGCGCCGCCGGTGTGTCTCCTCAGGTTCGCAACGCTGGTTACCCCCGGGCATGCCTGACCGCTGGGCCCGGGCACGCCCGACCAGTCGAAACATCCCCGTCCAACGAGCCGGCACGGCCCACCCTTCTCTGGGTCTCCTCTGGTTGGCGACGCTGGATACCCCCAGGCAAGCCTGAGGGCTGGGCAGGGCGCTGGCTCGCCATTTCGGGCCAAGGCCCGGGCTCGCACCACCGGCCGAAACATCCCCGCCCAACGAGCCGGTACGGCCCACCCTTCTCTGGGTCTCCTCTGGTTGGCGACGCTGGATACCCCCAGGCAAGCCTGAGGGCTGGGCTGGGCGCTGGCTCGCCATTTCGGGCCAAGGCCCGGGCTCGCACCACCGGCCGAAACATCCCCGCCGAACGAGCCGGCACGGCCCAATCTATTTGTTTTCTCCTGGTTTTCCTCTGCGTTCTCTGCGCCTCTGCGGTTCAAACCTGGTTTTCCTCTGCGTTCTCTGCGCCTCTGCGGTTAACCCGTCTCCGCGCCTTGGCGGTTAACCCGACGGGACCAGTAAGGTGGAGCAGGTCATCTGTTGGACCCACTTGCCCTTCACCGTCTTCGACCCACCCCGCTGCTGTGGGCGCCGATGCCCCAGCACCAGCCAGTCGATCCCCTGGTCCTCCACAAAACTGCGAAGCCCAGCGACCGGATGATCCGCGATCACCCGGGATTGCACGTCCAACCCGTCGAGCACCTCTTCGTTTCGCCGCACAAACGTATCCATCGACTCGCGCGCCGACTCCACCACCGCCGTGCGCCGCATCCCCTCCGGCAGTTCTCCGTTGCGGATGACCGTCTTCGACGGCAGCGGTGTGCTGTGCACGATGCGAAGCGTCGAATCGAAGCTGCGGGCAAACCAGGCGGCCCGCTCTAACGCCACATCCGAGCTCTCCGTGAAGTCCGTGCCACACCCGATGGTCATCCCCGACTCCACCCGGTGATGCTCCGGGTGTACCACCGCCGTCGGCGACGGCGGGCGCCCGCTTAGCTTCAGCGCCGTCGACCCGAACACCAGCCGGCTCCAGGCACCGCGCCCCGACATCCCAATCATCAGCCAACCCACTCCGCCCTCAGCGATGCGCTCCCGGATCTGTGCATCCGGCGCACCGGCATCCACTGTGACCGCATCCGGCGGCTCACCCACCGTCTTTTCGTACCACTCGATGATACGCTTCTCGACGTTCTGGCGACGCTCTTCATCCCGGAACATCCGAAACTGTTTGTCTCCGTCGTACCCGGTCATATCGAACACGTAGATCAGCTCTACTTCACGTTGCAGCTTCGCCGCCAGCTTCGCCCCCGCCACCGCCGCCGGCCGTGCGTTCTCCGAAAGGTCGGTGGCCACCAGAATTCGTCCGCTCTCCATCCGTTTCTCCTCGTCGTAATGAATCAATGTTTGCCACCTCGCAGACTAATCACATCTGCTGTGAATGCACCACCTCGCCGGCGTAAAACTCATGAGCCACAACCGCACTGCGAACCCGTGCCGCGTCATTTGACTCCAGATCCAACTCCGCGTGCTCCTCTTCTGCATCGAGATGATCCGAGAAGTTGACCCCATCAAACAGACTCTGCTCCGACCACTCGTCAAACGACAGCAGTTGCAGCCCGATCCCCTCCATATCGTCGTCCGGAATCGTCGCCGACAGTGCCCCGCCCACCACGGACGCTCCGGTGCCGTACTCGATGTCCACACCGAAACTAAACTCAGCTCCCCCCGCATCGGTGGCCACACCTTCGACCCGGCCGATGATCCCCTCCTCCAGGTCCACTCCATCGTCGGCGAAGGTCACGTCGTACCCCGCATATTCGCCCTGTAAGAACTCGCCGCCGCCCAGCGGCTCGATCTCCCCTGCCGTCCATTCCACCAGCATGGGCCCGGCGAACACCCCGCCCGTCTCCCCGCCGGCGGCGTGATTCGGGTGCGCCGCCGCCTCCGAGACAAACCAGCCTTCAACTGTCTGAAGCAGTGATGCCTCGCCACCGTCGTGCGTCTGACCGCCCACCGTAAACTCGAATTGCTGCACAGCCATCGCCACCGAGTCCACCTCCACTTCGTAGCCCCGGTCCGTCTGTACCGGCTCCAACTTCGTGCCATCGGCGAACACCTCTACCTCGTAGCGCTGCGCTTCTTGCTGCTCCCCGCAACCAACTCCGATGAGGCAGCATCCAAGCGTCACCACAACACCGACTCGCACCGAACCTGTCACACTCATTTCATACTCCGTTTTCCGGTTAATGTTCGTCTACCATCGGTACGACACCTGCATTCTCAACGAGCGCGGGTGTCCAACCACCACATGCGTCGTCGGCAGTGGCGTCGTCTCTTTGTCACCGTCGAAGTCAGAAGCAAAGTGATAGACGCCTTCGTTCCATTCGGCGCCGAACACATTATCGACGTTGAGCCGCAACTCCCAGCCCTGGTGTTTCCAGCCCACGTGAGCGTCGACGAGCTGCCAGCCCGCCGACTCGGCGCCGAAGGGCAACGGCTGCGGGCCCACCGCCCGCCACTGCACTCCGCCGAAGCTGTTCGCCGGCCCCTGGCCGAACACCATCATCCCCGCCTCCAGTGGAGCCGCGAAGGGGATCGGCTCCCCGTTGTCGACGAACCGGGCATCCACCGCCGTGATGTGTCCCTGCATCCGCAGCCACTCCGTCGGCGCATACTGCGCGGCCAGTTCTGCCCCAATTCGCCGCGTCGCCCCCAGATCGACGTTGAGCCTCGATACGTGGTCGTACACAAACTCCGCCCCCGAGTAATGCCCGAACGCCGTGGTCGACAACTGAAGCTGTCGGTCCGGGCTGAACATCACACCCGCTTCCGCCCCGTCGACCACGGTGATGTTGCCCCGCGCTGCTCGCACATCCGTAGCATCCATCTGAAAGTCGAACTCCTCGGTATCCCCGGCGAACACCCGCGCCTGGGGGCCCCGAAACCCGCGACCTCCCGCCGCCGTAATCGTCCAGTCGTCCCCGGCATACATCATCACCCTCGCCCGCGGTGCGATCACCCCCAGCAGTTCACTGCCTCGATCTGCGCCGAGCTGTTCATCTTCTCGGAAGT
Organism: Myxococcales bacterium; assembly: GCA_007120915.1. Classification (GTDB taxonomy): domain Bacteria; phylum Myxococcota_A; class Bradymonadia; order Bradymonadales; family Bradymonadaceae; genus SLJM01. Next base: position 9,798 of record SKMT01000569.1, read on the forward strand.
GAAAGCTCAGTGCCTCCAGGCGCACTCCCCCGCGAAGCTCCAGCCAGTCCGTCACCCACCCTTCAATCCCGGGCGCCAGGTGAACCTGGCCCTGAAGCCCGGTGCCTCCTCGATGTCTCCGATGAGGCTCTCCCTGTTCGTCCACTCCGTCGTCAAACTGGTCAAACCAGTCTACTCCCCCACCTGCATGCCACACCCCGGCCCAGTCGTCGCTCAACTCCAGCCGCCCCCGATGGGCCCCCACCACCGACAGTCCTCTCTGAAACTCGTGGCGCTCATCGCCGTAGGTTGCGTCGTGGAGCCGGCCGGTGAAGTTTTCACGCCCGTCGAACTGGCGCGCCCGCACGTCCAGCGAGGTTTGATGATCCAGCCGATCGCGCTGCCCTTCGTACACCGCGCCTAGCCAGGCCTGCATGCTCGTGCCCCCTGTGTCAGGCGTCAGACTCTCTTCGCGGCCCACCTGACCGTCGTCGATCATCGCCAGCGGCAACGCCCCGGGAAGCCCGAACCTCGCACCACTTAGTGCCCCCCGCACCCGCCAGTCGCCGATCGTGTGCTGGCCGATCACACCGGCGCGTTCGGTTCCGCGATTTTCGTAGGCCCCTGCATCGGCGACGACCTCCGCGGCGAGCACGTCGCGCTCATCGCCCTCCACCGGCGCGACCACACCCCACAACCGCCCCCGCCCCGGCCAGCCGAGATCCCCTCCCGCAGCGCTCCCGCGCAGCGCTTCGGGAACGCCGAGCCGATAGTCCACATCTGCCGCCGTCGACAGGTTGCCCTGGTCCAGCTCGAACGCTCCCTTGCGAAGCCGCACGCTGTGCACCGCCTCCGGGATCACCGTGCCGATGTCGGCGTAGCCGTGCCCGTGGATATGCGACGGTTCGTTAAACGCCAGCCCGTCGACCCCGATGGTGATGTCCGTGCCGTGCGCCGCGTCGAACCCGCGCACGAAAAACTGAGCGGCCTTCCCCTCGCTGCCGTGCTGGGAAAGCTGCAACCCCGACATCGTTCGCAACAGGTCCTGGGCACTTCGCACCCCGGCAGCATCGATGGCCTGTCGATCCAGCGTCGCCTCCGACGAACTCTCCGGAGGCGCCGGCGCCACGGTCACCACCACCCTGTCGTCGTCTTCGTCTTCGTGCTCATCAGCCTCGCCGGCCCAGGCCAGCCCCGACGGCCACAGCAACGCCACACCCAGCACCAACGCCCAACCGGTTCCCCACAAACTGTCGACTCCGTACTTCCTGCTCACCACGGCACACCGCAAACTCAGCCTCGAACCTCGCTCAACCCCACCACCCACACCTACCACCTAACACCCAACACCGACCACCCAACACCGACCACCCAACACCCAGCACCCAGCACCCAGCACCCAGCACCCAGAGCCCAGAGCCCAGCAACCAGAGCCCAGCAACCAGAGCCCAGCACCCAGCGCCCAGCACCCAGCGCCCAGCGCCCAACGCCCAGCACCCAGAGCCCAGCAACCAGAGCCCAGCACCCAGCGCCCAGCGCCCAGCGCCCA
>SKMT01000426.1 GCA_007120915.1 Myxococcales bacterium
CGAGTACTTCGTCATTGATGCACGCACCCACGAAATCCTTCACAATGAGGAGACTCGCGGCGTCGATGCGCATGGGTTGTGGATCACGCCGAACGGCGAGGAGCTCTGGATCGCAAACCGCGAGACGAACGATGGCGTGATCGTTGACACCTCCTCACACGAAATCATCGAGGAGATCGATTGGTTCGGTCCGGAGGTGGGTGATGCACCTGGCAGTAGTGATGCTCCAGACATCCTCGCTGCCTCGCCAGACGGTCAGTATATGTTCGTCACCGGTCGAGGCCCACAACCCGTGACAGCGGACCCACAGGCGGCGACAGGGGTCACACCAGGGTTCTTCGTCATCGACACCGAAACTCGTGAACACGTGGGAACGATCCAACCAGATCCTGGAAATGTAACGAGCGACTTTCATGGGATTAGCGTCCGACCGCTCCAGGCGTTTGAGGGGTCCGTTACACCGCGTGCCTAGCCGCTCGATACTGGCATCGGCTCTTCTCGCCTTTTCCTCGAGAATCATCGACTGGAATGACTTTACTCAGCATGATCGACAGCGAAATCTGTCGGCTACCTCGGGGTTCAATTCGCAAGTCGAAATTCAATTGCCGTGTGCCACTCACTCAGCTATCGAACGTCGCTTGCTCGGGCTACGTTTTGCAGCCCGCGTAGCCGGGATACGTCAGCTTCCCCGGAACATAGGGCCATGACTCGGAGGTCAATAGGGCCACCGATTGTTTTGGTAGCGAGCCGAAAGTGTATAGTCAGGCGGAGTTGGGGAATTACTCGCCGGCCGTACCTTGTCGACGCCCGATCTTCCCGGACCCCGTAAGGGACTCGAGAGTGGGGAATTATTCGCCGGCCGCACCGTGTTGACCCCGGCAGGCAAACCGTCTCGACGACTGCCGGTCTCTGGGACTTCATCCCAAGCGGTTATCGTCGATAATCGTCCGTGTGGACGCAGTTCGCCTGCTCGTTTCGGCCGTGTTCCTTGCAGAGCCCCCTGTGCGTGGAGTTCCGTTGAGCTGCTGGCTATCACTACGGTACTGGGAGTCGAAGCGCCTCGACGGTGACAGCCCCAACACACCTGATTCCGCGATGGTGGTCGTCTGCCCCCGGTAAAATGGTAGGCGGGGGCTGATATCCTTACCAATTTGTCGTTTCCTACCGTCATCGTCCAATTTGGTGCCAACGGCTGACTCGAACCGGTCATCCAGCGGGCCCGCGGCATCGTTGCGGACCGTTCCAGCATCTCGGGATCACCATCGGACCAGCCGTGCGATTCGTTGTTGGCTCGACTCGAGCTGGACGGCGAGCGGCGACATCGATCGCGATCTCCTCGTCCGTTTGATCCAGGTGGCAAGCGCTTCCAGCAGTTGATTAACGGCCATTCACAAACGATTGGAGCAGCTGCACCTTGCGGTCAAGTAGCTGCAGACTTGACGGAAAGTCCCCATCTGTTCGAGCCGACAGGTCAAGCCACGGCGCATCCCGATAGAGCTGTACGGCCGCCCCAGCATTCTCCAGTTCGTCCCGTCCAATGGATACCAGCTGTTGCTCATATCCTTCTGGCTCGAAACTGCGGGTGTGGAGAAAGTGGTAGGTGTTGGCAGTGGTCCGCAACGTACGGTAGATATACGCTGTAACGAGTTGGAGTTCTTGAAACTGATGACGCTGGTCAGCAGGCAATTCGGATGGTTCCACCGCGCTGAGCGACTGGTACGCATCGGCACCAGCATCAGCCGCCGCATCATACTCCTGTAAAAAGATCTCCCATGCTCTATCAGGCTCGTGGGCAGTAAACCCGTGACCGGGATGCTCGGGCAACTCGGTGAGCACCAACAGACTTTGCTCCATTGATGTCTTGATGGAGAAGGTTTCGAGGCCCTCTTGGAGATAATAGAGCGCCCCGCTGAACAACTCATGGTCCTCCGGCCCAAGCTCCTCTGCAACAAGCGGATGGGCAGGTCCCAGAAACATGGGGCCCGTAAAGTAAGTGGGGATGGCCGGAATGTGGCCCACCGCCTCTGCACAGTACGTCCAGGACTGCAGCACAGCCTCGGCAGCGGCTCCGTATCTGCGGCCCGCAATCCGAGCCAGTACGGCTTCTTCTTCGCCAGCTCCGGCCCGCTGCCAGTTCGTCCAATATCCCAGCTCTTCAGCCGGAGACCCCCACATTCCGAAGAACATCCAGCTCTGTAACACCGCTGAGGGCTCCAGCGAGGCTACCGACTGCCACTTCTCAAACCACCGCGGCAGTGAGGGCACGTAGGGTGCGTTGATCAGCTCAAGTCCCAGCGCCGTTTCGGTCTTGATCGTCAGTGGTATTGCCGTTTCCTCAGCTACCGCCGCCTGGCGTCGCGCCAGATCGCTGACCCCCGTGAAATCGAGGGTGTAATCCCAAGTGCGCTTCGTATAGCCCGCTTTTCCGTAATCCTGCTCCTTGCCGATGGCCACCTGGTGTCGGAGCCCCGCCGGGTAGCTGCGAATGAAGTCAGCGGAGTCGGGCTCACCGCCCTGGATCGGCTGGTACGGCCAGGAGGTCAACAGGGCGTCCGGCTTTATCGTGTGGACCGCATCAACGACATGTTGCAGGAAGCGGCCGACCACATCGGGCGGTTCGCTCTGTGCACACCGTTCACAGTTTGTGGCCGCATCTGTCGCCGGCACGTCATCAAGGCTAGCGCGCATATAACAGTGATAGAACGATTCGCCGCCCGTCAAAAGGATCAGACCCCCCAAGCGCGGCACCGCTTCAAAAAGGCGGACAAACGTCTCCCGGTGGAAGGCCAGGACATCTTCATCACTCGAACACAAATTATGGATGGCGTCATCTGACATGCCCCAGCTGAGACGTGCCCCTCTCGCACCGGGACACCGTTCAAACAGCGGATGGTCCGCGTGGAGTTTGGGGCTGACGGGAACGTAATAGAGCGAAATCCCGTACCGAGCCGCCCGCTCCGACGCATCACGAAGTACCTGTAGATTCTCTTCGGCCTCGGGAACATTGAGTTCCGGAA
>SKMT01000163.1 GCA_007120915.1 Myxococcales bacterium
CCCCGGAGTTCGGATCTTCGGAGGACCCCACCGCTTCGGCGAGCACCTCCGTAGGCGTCATCCCCAGTGTCAGCACCAGGGCTCGATCCCGGTAGTACGGGTAGAACCAGTCGTAGCCCGACTGCAGCACCTTACCCGCCGCAACCAGCGCCGCCTCGTGGCCCGCCCCTGAGATCTGAAAGTAGATCTTTTGCTGGCGCTTCAGATTAATCTCGGCGTCATCCAGGCGCCGAGACAGGTACATCAGCCGATACATATCGACGAGCTCTTCGGTGCTCAGCCCGAAGTAGTCTTCCCGGCTGTGTTCGCCGGTTCCGTTGGTCGAACGTGTCTCTACGCCGCTCTGTTCGCTCTGCTGCGTCTGTTCCACCGGTGCACCTCCGAAAGTTCCAAAAGTTCAGTCCAGTCCGTCCATTCCGGTGCACAACTAGCACACGGCTTCGCCGTGGGCAAAGGACTCAGATCATCTTGATCCCCCCGGATTTGTTGACGCAACGCGTTATTGTCACTGCTCACGCGGAAGTCCGCATCTCCCACGAGGTCATGCCGGAAGGGGCCCACACTTGGACCTTTCGGAATTCCGAGTTCCGAATTCCGATTCCCCTTCGCTTTGTCTCCAGCTTTCCACACAATCCCAACGGGTCAACCGGAAACCATCCGACAAAGGAAAAATAAAGGACCATCGGAAGTCGGAACGGGTGCAGCTCTTCTGCGACGAGGCCGCACGAGACGCGGAACGCGAATCGCTGGAGCACTGAGTCCCAGAACGCTGGGGCACGGAGCGCGAAGCACTGGGCGCTGAGTGGCGGACCGCGGAGGCACGGAACGCGAAGCACTGAGGCGCTGAGTCACGGAACGCGGAGGGCAAAACACGGACCGCAAAAAATGAACGCTGGCCGCGGAAACTGAGCGCGACACGCTGAAAAGGTCGCGAAGATGAAGCGAAATCGCGAAGACCGTGACCTCTTCTGGTTTCATGCAGTGTCGCGAAGATGGTGAGGTGATCTGTTCTGGTTGTATGCCGTCTGGCACCTGGTGTGGAACTGCTTCGTTTCCGTTATTGCCCGGCATACGACTGGTTCGTTCGGTCTGTCGCTGATGGTCGTCTATCCCGTCTGGTACCGGTCGCGGTGGATTATACCGTCTGATACCCCTTGCGGTGGATGAGCACCTCTGGGATCGCAGGCCACCACAGCTTCGCGGTTTCGCTTCATCTTCGCGACCTTTTCAGCGTGTCGCGTTTAGTTTCCGCGGTCAGCGTTTCGTTTCTGCGATCAGCGTTCAGCTTTCGCGTCCCGCGCCTCCGCGCTCCGTGCCCCAGCGTTCTGCGACTCAGTGCTCTGGAGTTCCCCCGCTACCGGGCCACAGAACGCAAGAATGCTGTAGGCAACGATGTGAGCGGGCCCCCGCAGGGGCTTATTCGCCGAACTTGGCGTTGTAGTCTTCGACGGAGGCGCGGATGACGTCGTGGGCATGCGCGGCGCCGTAGGGCTCGTCGATGGAGACTTTGGGGCGGTCTTCGCCGGGGGTCATCTTGTAGGTCAGAAAGTAGTGGCGGATCTTCTGGATGATGCCGCCGGGAAGTTCGCTGACGTCGGTGACGTCGCCCCAGACGTTGTCGTCTTCGAGCACGGCGATGATTTTGTCGTCGGCCTCGCCTTTGTCGATCATGTGCAACCCGCCGACGACGCGGGCGGTCAAAAGGATCTGGGAGCGCTCGATGGGGCATCCCGACACCACGCAGACGTCGAGTGGGTCCAGGTCGCCCTGGTCGGTCTCGTCGGAGAGCGCGGCGACGCGGTCTTCGCAGTAGGTGCGGGGGATGAACCCGTAGGCGGTGGGAAGCTGCGAGGAGTATTTGCGGGCCCGGTCCACCACCAGGTAGCCCGTGTCTTTGTCGATTTCGTATTTGACGCCGTCGGAGGGGGTCATCTCGATGTAGACGTTGACGATGTCGGGAGAGTCGTCGCCGGCGGTCAGCCCGTGCCAGGGATGGGGGCGCTGGGCGTGGTAGGGGCGTTGGGATGTCATGTCGTGCAGCTCCTGTCGGATCATCCAGTAAGGTCAGATATTCAGGTTGCGCATCCTTTCGGGGCCCGCGGTCGAATGTCAAGTATCAGCATCGTGACAATGGAACTGGCGGTGCCAGCCGAGGGCGGTGGAGACGATGGCGTCGAGATCGTCGAACCGGGGTGACCAGTCGAAGTGCTCGGCCAGCCGCGTGGTGTCGGCGACGACTTCGGGCAGATCGCCGGGGCGGGGCGGGGCTTCGACGATGCGCAACTCTTTGCCGCTGGTGCGGCGCACCGACTCGGCGACTTCGCGCACGGAGTGGCCGCGTCCGTAACCGCAGTTGAAGATTCGACTGCCGGCGGGTTCGTCAAGATATTTGAGCGCTTTCAGGTGCAAATCTGCCAGGTCTGACACGTGGATGTAATCGCGTACGCCGGTGCCGTCGTCGGTGGGGTAGTCGGTGCCGAAGATGTGCAACGCGTCGCGCTGGCCCAGCGCGGTCTGTACGGCGACGGTGACAAGATCGGTGGCGTCGGCGCGGGGTTTTCCGGTGCGGCGCTGTGGGTCGGCGCCGGCGACGTTGAAGTAGCGAAGCGACACATGAGCGACGTCGTGGGCGCGCTCCAGATCCTGGAGCATCCACTCGACGATGAGCTTGGAGCGGCCGTAGGGGTTTTCCGGCGCAGGGGTGACCGATTCGTCGACGGGAGAGACGTCGGGTCGGCCGTAAACCGCGGCGCTCGAAGAGTAGACAAACCGGTCGATTCCGGCGTGAATACAGGCTTCGAGAAGCGTTCGGGTCGCCTCGACGTTGTTGCGGTAAAACTTCAGCGGTTGTTGAAGTGATGCTTCAACTTCGGTGTGGGCGGCCAGATGGATGACGGCGTCGATCTGGTGGTCGTCGAGCACGGAGTCGACGAGGTTTCGGTCGCCGATATCGCCGACGACGAGCCGGGCGCGGTCGTCGACGAGCCCTTCGTCGCCGGTGCACAGGTTGTCGATGA
>SKMT01000111.1 GCA_007120915.1 Myxococcales bacterium
CGAGGTTGACCGCCTGTTCGGGGCCGATGCCGATCAGGTGGGCGTACAGCCCGACCAACAGCAGTCCCAGAAAGATGATGGAGACTGCGAAGTACACGCCCAGTCCCTTCCAGAGTGCGGCGCGGTCTTCGACGTACAGCGGTTTGATGATCACGTGGGGCTGGCACACCAGCGCGAAGCCGATGAGAAATCCGGAGACCCAGACGCTGAAGGGCCCGCCAAAAAGCGGCTCATGCGGGGCGAACTGCCCCATCAGCTCACCGTCGGTGTTGAACTGGTCGATCAGCGCCGGGTCGACCGCCACCAGCAGGTCCGTGACCGATCCGTCGAGCAGCAGACCGACGCCGCTGAAGACGATGATCGCGGCGATCACCGTCATGATGATCCCCTGCAGGGTGTTGGTGTAGGCGTGGGCGTAGGTGCCGCCGATGAAGATGTAGCTGAACACAAACCCGATGATCAGCGCCGCGGCGGCGGTGGCGTTCAATCCCAGCGTCTGCTCCATGACCAGCGACAGAGCGCCGACGATCAGCACCACGAAGGTCAACTGCAAGAACATCACTGCCGCAAAGAAGATGGTCATCGCCTTCGAGCTGTAGCGCTGCCCGATCCACTGCGGCAGCGTCAGCGCTTTGGTCGTCTTGCCGACGCGCTGGAAGCCGAAACTGAGCACCAGAAGGGCGGTAAACATCCCCAGCGGGGCGGCTACTCCCAGATGGAAAAGCGCAGAAAGCCCATGAACGTACACAAACCCCGGGTTGACCACGAAGGTCGCCACCGAGGCGATGGCCGTGGCCAGGGTCACGCCCATCACGATGGGGTTCATATCCCCCTTGCCCAGCGCGAAGCTGGAGAGATCTTCCGTCTTCTTGTGGCCCAGCCAGGCCAGCCAGGAGGTCAGCAGGATGTAGGCGGCAAACAGCAGCCAGGCCAGCGTATGTTCAGCGAACATCTCCACTATGCGACCTCCTCGAGACCTTCCGCATGCTCAAACCACTCCGAGTCTCTGGCAAACCACTCCGAGACCAGCGGCCACAGATGGTCCGACGCCTTCCGCGAGACCACGGCACCGACGTGACCGCCGTACAGATGCTGGTGATTCAGCAGCTCGTCGTCGACGTGGTCGTTCAGCGCCTTCGCGCTTTCGGGGGGGACGATGTGGTCGTGCTCGAAGGTGACATTTAGCACCGGACAGTTGATGTCGCTGAGCCTGATGCTCCGCCCCGACAGCGCGAACTCGCCGTTGATCAGCCGGTTTTCGCGGTACAACTGACCGATGTATTTCAGAAAGGCCCCGCCGGGAAAGCTGACGTTGTCGTTCGCCCAGGTCTCAAGCGCGAAAAATCCGTCCAGAAATTGGTCGTCCCAGGCCTTGTCGATGGCGTAGACCGCCTTCGATAGGTTCATCGTGGGACGCAGCAGGTGAAAGCCGAACTGCATCAGCGGCCAGGGCACATTGCCGAAGGCGTCGACCATCGCCTCGATGTCCAGAGTTTCGGTGCGACTCCATTGCGACAAGAGCCCGTCGTCGTGAAAGTCGACGGGGGCAGCCAGAAGCGCCATCGTGTCGAGTTGCGACGAGTCTGCCGCGGCGTAGATGGAGGTGAGCGTGCCGCCGAGGCAGTAGCCGAGCAGATGGGTCTTGTCGGTTGGTGATCGGCGGGCGACCAATCGGATCGCCCGGCCCAGATAGGTGTCGCAGTAGTCGTCGAAGCTCAGATACCGATCCTCGGCGGCGGGGGTACCCCAGTCGATGATGTAGACGTCGTGGCCCTGGGCGAGCAGATACTCGGTGAAACTCTTGCCGGGCATCAGATCCAGGATGTAGTGGCGGTTGATCAGCGACGGCACCAGAAGCACCGGGCTGGTATCGAGCCGTTCGGCGTCGGGGTCGGGGCGATAGCGGCGCAGCTCCCACTTGTTCTCGCGGTGGATCGTGTCGGCCGGGGTGGCGGCGACTTCTGGTGTGCCTTTCGCCAGTCGTTTCGTCAGGTTTGTCAGTCTTTTGAGCATTGTGATCTCTTCTGGTGTGCGTGGTGCCCCTCCGCCTCACATTCGTTCGGCACCTCCCCACTCGTGCCTCGTGGGGAGGGAAGCCGTGCAGGCGTCGAAAACCTCATGCGTACAACTCCTCGAATTCCTCTCGAAATGCCTCATACACCTTCGGGCGTTTCACCTTCAGCGTGGGCGTCAAAAACCCGTTGTCCACCGTCAGCGGCTCGTCGATGATCGTGAACTTCTTGATCGTCTCGTAGCGCGCAAGCTGGGCGTTGGTCTGCTCAATCCGGGGTTCGATCAGGCTTCGTATCGCCTGCTCGCCCGGGGCTTCGCCCAGTTTGTCTTCCATGGTCTCCATGTTGGGCCACACCCCGGCGACCAGGTACTTCTTGCCGTCGCCGTAGACGACGAGATGGGCGATGTAAGGGTCGTCGTCGAACTTCTGTTCGATCTTGACCGGCGAGATGTTCTTGCCGGCGGCGGTGACCAGGATGTCCTTTTTTCGCCCGATGATCTGGAGGAATCCATCGTCGGTGAACCGACCCAGATCCCCGGTTTTGAGCCACCCGTCGTCGGTGAAGGTTTCGGCGGTGGCGCGACTGTTTTTGTGGTAGCCGTCGAAAATATTGTCGCCCTTCGCCAGAATCTCGCCATCCTCGGCGATTTTCAGTTCGACGGAGGGAAGTGGTTTTCCGACGGTGTCAAAGTCGAAGTCGTCGGGGCGGTTCAGCGTCAGAGTGGGGCTTGCCTCGGTTAGCCCATAGCCCTCGATGATCAGCATGTCGGCGTCGTAAAACAGCTCCTTGACCTCCCGGCTCAATCCCGCACCGCCGGAGAGACAGAATTTGAGCTGCCCACCGGTAATTTTCCGCAGGTTTTCGATCGCTTCGCTTCGCGACTCGGCGCCGTCGCGGGCGGCTTCCACCAGCTTTTCGAAGTACCGGGGCACGCTCATGAATACTGAGGGCCGTACTTCGCGAAGTTTTTGAAGAACCGTCGCTGGATCCGCGAGATAA